>JBOHCP010000630.1:0-3524 GCA_050698875.1 Streptosporangiaceae bacterium
CTCTTGGCCCGGGCCACCACGTGCCCGCCGGCATCCAGGATCGCGGTGATGATCTTATGGCCGGGGAAGTTGCGGTCGAAGGCGAAAACCCGGCCGGCGAACAGGTCCGGCCGCCGCCGGATCAGCCGGTACAGCAGCGTCTGCTCCCCGGCCCGGGCACGTCCGGTGATCGCCCCCAGCTTGGCCCGGCCCGCCCGCGCGGTGATCACCACTGCCAGCAGCTGGGGGAACGGCGCCGACCCCGGCCCTTCCTGATCGCGGGTGCCCGTGCAGCCGAACATGGCCCGGTTCGCCGGGGTATCGGCAAGGGCGACCAGCATCCCGTCGATGCCGCACACCGGCATCCCGCCCAGCACCAGCACCGGGCCGCCATCACCGTCGCCGTCGCCGGCCAGCGGCCCGGCTACCCGCCAGAACAGATCTTCCATCACCGCCGGCGGCACCTTGCCCCGCCAATCGGTGACCACCCCCGAAGTGGGGACATGCCATTCCCGGTCAAAAGGCACATCGGCCAGGTGGCCCGCCAGATGCCGCAACACCCCGGTATAGGATATATCGGGCATCAGTGTCATGGCTACGGTCAGCCGGATCGTGAGCGCAAGTGACATCAGCCGCTGCCGCTGCGGCGCCGGCATCCGCCCGGCGGCGATGCCCGCCGCCACCAGGTCCTCGATCACCCCCTCGCCCAGGTGCCGTTCCAGCTCACCCAGGCGCACATGATCAGGCAGCCAGCCGCCGGCCCGCACCACCCCGCCCCGGCCGGTCACCGCCGGCGCGACCGTCACCGGATGAGCGAACACCAGCAGCTCACCCGAGGTCACCGGGCCCGCCGAGGCCGGAACGGCCACCAGCGCGCCCGCCCGGTCCGCGCCACCCGGGCAGGCCACATCACCAGCCCGCACCGCGATCATCCCCGCCGCGACCCGCGCGACTCCGCTGCCCGCCAGCCCGGACGCTCCCGGCACCTCCCGCACGCCGCCCCCGGCGGCGTCCGCACCTGCACGAATGGCACTGCCAGACGAGATCGTGTACAACAAGACGACGGCTCCTGTAAGTCGCTGGACTAGACAACAGCGTTCATACAGGAGCCGTCTCACGTTTACATGCACCAACACGCCCAGAACATGGCATCAGCCACACACGACCCGGCACTCACACCCGCCACGTGACACCCAAGCCCAGGTCACACCGCTACTCGTCTTAAGTCAGTGGTGTTGGCCGTTGGACCCGCCCATAAGGGCGGCTTAGCGAATTGGCAGCGACTCTACCAAGAACTGAAGCTGCTACTACGAGATTCCTCTACTACAATCCTGACGACGATGTTTGACTACTACGCTTTTCCGCCTAACGCACCCGGAATGTCAGACCGTCCGTCAGGTTCGCCGTATGATCGCGTGCGGCATGTCGAGAACGCGATGGCTAAGCCTCAATCCACCGTGTAAATGAGGCCCGCGGCGGCGCGGTGATATGAAAATGCCCTTTGAGCTGGGACGATGAGAGTTGCGAAGCTTCATCCGGCCAGTTCGGAAGTGCACCTGCCAGATGCGATTGCTGCACGATCCGCTGATGATCTCCGCGTCGTTTGATGACCCGAATCTGGTGTCGCTGGCCGGGCTGGTCCCGGTGATGGGCCTGGCCGAGCGTGCGGGCCTGATGGGACTGGTCGGCGAGCATGTGCGGATCGCGGCGAAGACCGGGGGCCGGGCTCGCTCAATTTAGTTCGGCCCCAGTGGGTTGCTGACGGATCTCTGCGTGGCGCGCCGTTGCCGGCGGTGCGGGAGCGTGACGATATTGGCCGTGGCACGAGAGACCACCGATGCCCCTGGCCGGCCCGGTCACCCCGGATCTGAAACCGCACCTGGCCGGGGGCCGCTGATCCCCGCCGGGCCGGGGATGGCTGATCGTGAACCTGCCCGCGGTGCCGGTGCGCTCCCTCGCCGGCTATGCGATCGGCGGCCTGTCATGACGCCTCCGGGTGCCCGCTGCCTGGCGGCCTGGCCTGTGCGCCGGGCTGCCCGGTGCCTGGTCAGGCGCCGCTGAGCAGCTCGCTGGTGGTCAGCAGCTCACCGCACGGGCAGGCGCCGCCGGGTCCGAGCCTCCGGCAGGGGCGGGTGCAGCCGGGGCACCACTGCTCGCTGAGGTAGCGGACGTCGCAGCCGGGGCACTGGTAGATGGTTCCCTCGCGGCGGGGCCGGGCCGCTGGCAGCGGGCCCGGTTCGGGGCGGGCAGCGGCGGCCCGGCGGCGCCAGGCGGCCTGGCGGCAGGCATCGGTGCAGTAGCGGCGGCGGCCTGCGGGAGGGAACGTGGTGCCGCAGACGGCGCAGCTGCGCAGCTTGTCGTTACGGTCATCGTTACGCGACGGGAGCATTCAGGCAGCGTACTTCCTGGCGGGCCCGCCAGGAAGAGGGTGCACCGGTGACCGCGGCGCCGCCGCAGCTGGCACCCGGCATCGCCGCCGGGCTGCGCAGGCTCAGGCTCGCCGCGATGCGGCAGCTTGCTCCGGGCTGCTGCTGCGCAGCCAGCTGGCCGCCCTCGACGCCCAGCTCGCCGGCCGCGGCGCCTGCCTCAAGCTCGCCCCGGAACCTGGAAGACTTCCTCGCCCAGCTCCAGGGCAGTGCCGCCACCGCCACCATCGAAGACCGCCAGCAGGTACTGCGCCTGCTCGTCAAGGACGTCCTCACCGGACCCGGCAAGATCACCATCCGGCACTGCATCCTCCACCTCCGATACGGAGGGTGACCACCGCCCGGGTTATCTAGTGCGCTGGGGCGTGATTATGGTGCTCTGGGGCGCGGCAACAGGAAAGGTGCCCTCTGAACTGGGATGATGGGAGTTGCGAATCTTCCAGGACCCAGATCGGGAGGACACCTGCCTGATGCGATTGTCGCACGATCCGCGGAAAACGCGGGCATCGTTTGATGACCCGAATCTCGTGTCGCGAGCCGGGCTGGTCCCGGTGATGTCGCTGGCCGAGCGGGCCGGCCTGGAGGCCCTGGTCCGCCGCCACGTCCGGATCGGCGTGCCGTGCGGGGTGAACGCGGGCCTGAAGGCCGGCTGCCTGGTGGCCGGGATGGCCGCGGGCGCGGACAGCATCGACGACATGGACGTGCTCCGCCACGGGGCCATGCCGGACCTGTTCGACGGGGTCCGGGCGCCATCCACGCTGGGATCGTTCCTGCGCTCGTTCACCTGGGGGAATGTCCGCCAGCTGGAGGCGGCCGGCCGGGAGCTGCTGGCGGAGCTGGCCCGCCGGGCGCCGCTGCTGCCCGGCGCCGGCGTGCTGGCCTTCGTTGATATCGACTCGATGCAGCGGCGGGTCTACGGGCACAAGAAACAAGGCGCGGCGTTCGGCCACACCAAGATCCAGGGCAAGACGGTCCTGGTACGGGGCCTGAACGCGCTCGCCGCGACCATCTGCACGCCGCTGGCCGCGCCAGTGATCGCCGGGACCCGGCTGCGCGGCGGCAGCGCTGCCTCCGCCCGCGGCGCGGCGTCGTTCGCCGCCGCGGCGGTGAGCACGGCGC
>JBOHCP010000631.1:0-3514 GCA_050698875.1 Streptosporangiaceae bacterium
CACGGCGACTGCGCGCGGCTTCAAGCTCTGCGGCGCGAGGGAACGGCTCCGCGATACGCCGGGCAGCGTCGGCGACCCGCTGCTCCAGGTCGCCGATCTCGCGGCGCAGCCGCTCGGCCTGAGCTGCGGCACCGTCGATGCGGTCGGTAATTTCTTTTTCGATGCGCCAGTGCTGGCCTTTTTCAGTCCAGGCCGGGTTGAACTCGAAGGGCAGATCTGACGGGCCGGCCGAGATCGTGGCGACGAGGACCACCTGCCGCCAGCTTCTCCTGGCGGAAAACGAAACACGGACTCCCCGCCAGATCGCGTTGCCGTAACCGTCGCTGCCGATGGCCCGGGCGGCCAGCTTGGCGAGGTAGCCGGGGACGTCCGCGCCGGGGACGGGGTTGCGCAGGTGGTCACACCACTCCCGGTCGGGATGGCCGGCGGCGGTGGCAGCGATCTGCTCGCAGGTCTCCGCGAGCCGTGTCCTGCCGTTGATCTGCTGCCGCCAGCTCGTGACCGATTCAGTGAGGCGGCGGACCGCGCGGGTGTGGCCGGTTGCCAGCTGGCGGAGTCTGGTCACCTCAGCGTTGGCCTCGGCCAGGTCCAGGAGCAGGGGATTGCCGGTGGCGAGGGCTTTGATTTCGGCGTAGCTGAGGGTGGCGTCGCCGATGTCGTCGACGTCACGGCCGGTGGGCCGGCCACCGAGGACCTGGCCGATGAACCTGGCCTTTCGTTCCAGGGTCTGCCACATGAAGGAGTCGAATGATTTCTCGCTGACGTACCGGAAGATCTCTACGGAGGCATTCCGGTTTCCGGGCCGCAGCGCCCGGCCCTCGCGTTGCTCGACGTCGGCGGGCCGCCAGGGCGCGTCGACGTGGTGGAGGGCGATACAGCGGGTCTGGATGTTGGTGCCGACGCCGAGCTTGTCGGTGGAGCCGAGCAGCACTGCGACCTTCCCGGCCCGGCAGTCCGCGAACAGCGCCGCCTTCCGCGGGTCGGTGTTGGCGTCGTGGATGAACCGGACCTGGCTGGCCGGGACGCCGGCCGCGGCCAGGCCGTCGCGGATTCGTCCGTAGACTGCGGAGCCGCCGACTGGGCCGGGGGTGCCCAGGTCGCAGAACACGATCTGGAAGCCGCCGCGCGGTCCGCCTGGGCCGTCGCCGGGGAGGACCAGCTCCCGGCTCTGGTGGTACAGGCGGGCGACGTTGGAGATGACGGCGTCGACCTTGCCGGGCCTGGCGGTGGTGATGCCGACGAGGCCGAGGTCGAGTGCGGCCTTGCGGCCGTCACCGCAGATCTTGAGCATGTTGTCCTCATGCGCGTCAACCCGCCGCAGCCGGTCGGCGCGCTCGGCGAGGCTGACCACATAGGCGCGCAGCTCGGGACTGGCCCGGATCACCACGGCGTGATGTCGGGCGGCCGGGCGCTGGACCGCGAACGAGTCGGGCGGGCGCAGGTCGGCGACCTCGCCGAACAGCGTCAGCAGTTCCGGGACGTTCTCGAACTTGGCCGGGCGGCGCTTGAGCCGGAACCCTGACCCGTCCGGGGTGACCTCGACGGCAGTCTGGAATTCCACGAACGTCGCAGCCCACGCATCCGCGCTGTGCAGGCCGATCTCTTCGAGCCGGCCGGGCTGGAGGTAATGCTGGAGCACGTACATCTCCAGCAGTGAGTTGGACACCGGTGTCCCGGTGAACAGGGCACCGCTCCGGCTGCCGCGCTGGCGCAGGAGGCCTAGTTTCATGTCAAGGTCGGTCGCGCGCTTGGACGCGGCTACCGAGAAGCCATCGGTGCGGACCGGGACGCCGAGGTTCTTGAAGTAGTGCGACTCGTCGACCATGACGAAGTCGGCGCCCAGCTGCTCGAACCAGACGCCGTCGTCGGTGCGGTGATCCAGTAATGTCCTGGCCCGGGTTTCGAACGCGTCGATCATCTTGGCGAGCTGCTTGACGCTTCGCTTCCCGGCTTCGGGCTCGGCGGTCAGGGCTTGCCGGTATCGGGCGGCGAGGTCAGTGAGGTGGGCAGCTTCGGTTGCGGGGTGAACGGGGATCGCGGTGAAGGCGCTATGGGTCATCACGACCGCGTCCCAGTCGCCGGTCGCGCACCGGGCCGCGAACAGTTTCCGGGCCTGCGCGCTGGCCAGGTCTTCGCGGGCCGCTATCAGGATCCGCGCGGCTGGGAAGAGCCGCTTGCCCTCGCTGGCGGTCTGCTCTAGCAGGTGGTTGGGCACGATGATCAGCGGCTTGTGCGCCAGGCCGAGCTCGCGGAGCTTGCGCGCGGCCATGAACATGGCCGGCGTCTTGCCCGTGCCCACCGGGTACGGGCACAGTGCCGCGGGTGAGGAGATGATCCGGTGCACCATGTTGCGCTGATGCGGGTACGGCGCGAAGCCGTCGGCAAGGCCGGGGAAGGTCAGGTGCGCGCCGTTGTAGCGGCGCGGCACGACGGAATTGAAGCGGCGGTTGTACTCGGCGCAGAGCCGGTCGCAGCGGTCAGGGTCTTCCCAGGCCCACTCGGCGAACCGCTCACTCAGTGCTCGCTGTTTCTCCTCGGCGAGCATGGTCTCGGTCTGGTTGCGGACGCGGGCCTCGCCGTCAGGTGTCTGGACGGTGTCGTAGACAGCGGGCTCCTTGCCGTTGAGGGTAAGTTCCAGGAGCCGGAATGCGTCGACCCGGCCCGTTCCCCACTCCTCGGTCGCCGCGGCCGTGTCGGCCAGGCCAGCCCCGATCTTCACTTCCCACTGCGCGGTGACGGGCAGGTAGCTGACGGCCGGTGCGTAGCCGAGGATGCCGGCGGCGAAGGCACGCACGTCGCTGGGCGGGATCCACGGAGCGCCGAGCTTGGCGCGTATCTCGCCCGGCTCCAGCTCAGTCGGCTGCACGTTCTCCAGTGCGGCGATGTTGCCGGCCCACCGCGGTTGGTCAGCGCCGTCGGCGCTGCCAGCGGCTGAGCGCGCGGCGGCTAGCTTCTCGCGCACGTTGCCGGACAAGTACTCTTCCGCCGTCAGCCAGTCGCCGCCGGATGGGTCGAGGTAGGCGAGGCCTTCCAGCTGGCCCGGCACCTGCTCGGCGGGGATGCCGAGTAGGCCGCCGATGGCAGGCAGGTCGAGGCGCCCGCGTGTGTCGAGGCATATCCGGATCGCCTCATCGGGAGTGTCGGCTCGCGCGGGCCGCTGCGGTCGCTTGTTGACGCGCCGGGAGAAGATCGGGGTCTTGCTGGCCGTTCCGGTCCCTTCGTCGTAGTTCTCCAGCGCGAGGACCGTTACGTAGTCCGGGTCCTGGCGGAACCCGGCCATCCGCGGACGGCGCCGCGACATTGTCGCCAGCCCGGTTTCCGGGTCAGGGTCGCCGCTGACGATCGTGGCCCGGTTCAGCGGGCCGTGCCCCGCGACGTAGTGGTCGTAGGCGGAGTTGAGGGCGTTCCGCAGCGGGGCGATCGAGTCGTCGCCGCGGTCGTGATCGGCCTCGGCGTCGAGCACGGCGGCGGCTGCGTTCCGCAGCCGGATCAGCGCGGTCAGCTCGGCCAGTTC
>JBOHCP010000632.1:0-3512 GCA_050698875.1 Streptosporangiaceae bacterium
GGCCAGAGTGGGGCCAGACCTGAGTAGAACAGTGGGGCCAGTTCAGGTTGACACAGCCAAGCGATCCGGCTGGCCCCCTCAGCCGTGTCGCCGGAGGCCGAACCCGGCATGCGCAAGGACCTGGCCGCGGGCTGGCACGCGGTGCGCGCCGCCCCGGACGTGCTGCTGGTGCTCGGCACGTTCATCGCGGCGCTGGTCGCGGCCAGCGGCTTCCTGGCCGTCGGCCTGCACGCCTGGGTCGCCCGCGCGCACGGCGGCCCCGGCACGCTCGGCCTGCTGCAAGGCGCCGCCGGCATCGCCGAACTGGCCGGCGCGCTGGCCCTGGCCCGGCTCCGGCTGCGCCGCATGGCGATGCCGGGTATCTGCGGGGCTGCCGCTGATGGCCGGCACCGGCCTGGCCTCCGCGGCCACCGACATCCCCCTCATCGCCCTCCTGCAGACGGCCATTCCCGGCCGTCACCTCGGCAAGGCCATGGCCCTGTGGTACACCGGCATCGCCGCCGCGACCACCATCAGCCCGCCGCTGGCCGCCTGGCAATCCGCGCCTGGGGCCTAACCGCCAGCTTCGCCCTGTCCGGCGCGGCGCTGATCGCGCTCAGCGGCCTCTCGCTACTCCGGCTCGCCCGCCGCCATCGGGCGGCGGCCACCCCCCGAATCCAGTAAGGCGGTCCCTCATGCCTGACGTCCTCACCCTCGTGGGCAGCCTGCGCGCCGCCTCCTGGAACCTGGCCCTCTCCCACGCCGCCCGGGCGGCAGCCCCGCCCGGCCTCCGGCTGCACGTCATCGGGCTGGCCGGCATCCCGGTGTTCAGCGAAGACCTCGAAGAACAGGCCCTGCCAGGCCAGGTACGCGCCCTCGCCGACCGTATCCTCGCCGCCGGCGCCCTGCTCATCGTCACCCCCGAGTACAACTTCAGCATCCCCGGCGGCCTGAAGAACGCCCTGGACTGGCTGTCCCGCGACCCCCGGGAACCGCTGCGCGGCTGCCCCGCCGCCATCGCCGGCGCCACCCTCGGCACCGGCGGCACCCGCCAAGCCCAGGCCGCCGTCCGGCACGTCCTGCACGGCCTCGGCGCGCACTGCCTGACGCTGCCGCTGCTGGAGATCAGCCGGGCCAGCCGCCAGTTCGACGCCTCCGGACAGCTCACCGACCCCGCCACCCGCGCCCAGTTCGACGATTACCTAACCCAGCTCGGCAAATGGCTCACCAGCAGTGCCCGCCACAGCTGACACCGGGCCAGGCAGGATGCGGCTCTTCTCCGCCCCCGGCGCACCCGGGCAGCGCCAGGCGCCCAGCCAGCGGTCCTGCCAGGCCAGCGGCGTCCCGGACATGACCACGACCGCGGGTCTCGGAGAGCCGGTAGGCGCCCTGGAGCTGGAGAACGCCCGGCTGCACGCCGCGCTGGCCGCCCTGCCGCCGGACGTTCCTGCCTGCCGCGCCCGGATCGTCCAGGCCGGCCTGGACGAGCGGCGCAAGGTCGAACTCAACCTGCACGACGGCGCCCAGCAGCGGCTGCTCGCGCTCTCCCTCACCATCGCCATGATCGGCGACCAGGTCACAGCCGGCCGGGGCCACGACGCGAACCTGCGCAGCCTGGCCGAGGCAGCGGCCAGCCAGATCACGGCTGCCATCGCCGAGCTGCGCGAACTGGGCCGCGGCATCCACCCCGCGGTGCTGGCCAGCGAGGGGCTGGCCGCCGCCGCCGAGACCCTCGCCGCCCTGGCCCCGCTGCCCGTCACGGTCCGCATCGAGCCCGGCCGGCACCCGGCCGCGACCGAGTCCGCCGCCTACTTCGTGATCGCCGAGGCACTGGCCAACATCGCCCGCCACGCCCGCGCCCGCACCGCCCAGGTCACCGCCCGCCGCAGCGGCCGCCAGCTGACCGTGGAGGTCCGCGACGACGGGATCGGCGGAGCCTCCGCCGATGAAGGCATCGGCCTGGCGGGCCTGGCCGACCGGGTCGCCGCGCTCGGCGGCCAGCTCAGCATCACCAGCTCACCCGGTAGCTGGACCACCATCCGGGCCGGACTGCCATGCGGCTGATCCTCGCCGAAGACACCGCGCTGCTGCGCGCGGGCCCTGCCCCGCGCACTGGCGCCATCCGGGCAGCGCCGTCCAGACGCAACGCTCTGCCGCCGCCATGTGCCCGAACCCGCGGTGACGTCCCGAGGCAGCCAGCACGCGCTGCCACGCCCGGACCTCACGATCGTCCGCGGGCGGACGGCGCACCAGCGCCGCTAGGACGAGGGATAACCCTCGCCGGCGTGACCGCCAGCCCCATGGGCCCCCGCCGGCCGGGCACGGCAGCCTAAGTGACAGTAACCACCTCACCGCGACGCCGGCCAGGAAGAGGCAAACGATGATGTACCACCCGCTGATCGCGCGTGAGATGGCGGCCACCCAGGTGCCGACCGTCCTGCCCCTACTGGCGGCCCACGGGCTCTGAACATGCCTGCGAGCCAGGGTGCCGGCCAGGAGGGAAGAGACGCGATGGTGAGACCGCCCGCGAGTGCTGACCGCGCCGCCACAGCAGTGGCGCCCGCGGCCGTGGCGGCTGCGGCCCTGCCGCGCCTGGCGTGGCGCTGGGCTGGCCCGGCGATGGCCGCCCTGGCGGTCGTGCTGACCGCGGTGAGCAACGGGTACGGGTTCGAGCGTGACGAGCTGTACTTCCGGATGCTGCCCCCGGCCTGGGGTTATGCCGACCAGGGGCCGCTCACGCCGCTGCTGGCGGGCCTGGCCGCCCGGCTGTCCGGCTCGCCGTGGGCCGAACGCGTCCCGGCGACAGCGTTCGCTGTGCTGTCGGTGCTTGTGCTGGTCCTGATCACCCGCGAGATTGGCGGCGGCAGCGCCGCGCAGGGGCTGTGCGCCTGGGGGTACGCGTTCGCGGCGGTCCCGCTGGTGTTCGGGCACGTGCTGCTGACCGCCTCGGCCGACATCGTGGTGTGGCCGCTGGCCTGCCTGTTCGCGATCCGCGCGGTGCGCCGCGGCCAGCCCCGGTGGTGGCTGGCCGCCGGCCTGGTCGCCGGGCTGAGCACCTACAACAAGCTGCTGATCGTGCTGCTCGCCGCAGCGGTCGTCGCGGGCCTGCTGATCACCGGCCCGCGGCGGGCGCTCGCCAACCGGTGGTTCGCCCTGGCCGTCGTGCTGGCCGTCGCGGTCGCGCTGCCGAACCTGGTCTACCAGACCGCCCACGGCTGGCCAGAACTGGCCGAGGGCCGGGCGCTGCGCGCTGACAACGCCGCCATGGTCCGCGTGCTCATGTGGCCGTACCTGATCATCCTGCTCGGCCCCGCGCTCACCCCGGTCTGGGTCGCCGGCCTGGCCGCCCTATGGCGCCGCCCGCAGTGGCGGGCGCTGCGCTTCCTGCCGGCCGCGTTCGCGGTCCTGCTGGCCGAGACGTTCGCGGCCGGCGGGCAGCTGTACTACCCGATGGGCCTGCTGACCGTGATCTACGCGGCAGGCTGCGTGCCCGCCGCGGACTTCCTCGCCCGCTCCCGCCCGTGGCGGCTGGC
>JBOHCP010000633.1:0-3504 GCA_050698875.1 Streptosporangiaceae bacterium
AGCCAGGCCAGGTCGCGCCCCGAGAAGTCAGCCACAGGGTGCCTCCCATATCTGAGTGACTAGATCACTCAGTCTAGTCGCGCAGCCTGCAGCAACCAAGCACCCTCACGATTCAGTCGTGCACCCGGGCGGAAGGCAGACATGCGGGACCGGGCCGGCGCACGGCCATGGCGTCGGCACCAGGGTAACAGCCGCGGTCCGGCCGGGCCGACTGCCACGACGCGCCCGTGGATGGGCCGCCGTGGCCATTTCCCGCCGACGAGAGCGGCCATTCGGGCAGCGACCGAACGTGGGTTGGCTACGACACGTGAGGGCTATTGACTGATCAGTCAAACGGAATATTACGAATCAAGGGATAAAGCTGCAGTTTGTGGCTAAGTTCGCGAGTTTCTGCGACACTTATGGGCGGACCTTGGACCCAGGGGGTAGCTGACGATGGACGGCACCAGTGAGCGCTTGCTCACACCGGGGGAAGTAGCCGCGCTCTTCAGGGTCGACCCGAAGACCGTCACGCGGTGGGCCGCATCCGGGCGGATCAGCAGCATCCGCACGCCGGGCGGGCATCGCCGGTTCCGAGAGGCCGAAGTGCGCGAGCTGCTCGACGGCGAGACCCGTTCCGGCAACGGCACGGGCTGAGGCGGAACCTCAATCGGGCCCGTCATTCCAGCCGCCCTCGGCGCCATGATGGGCCAGGTAATCCAGGAACTCCCTGCGCAGTGATTCGTCGTCATCCTGCCAGCGTTGCCGCCGGGCCGCATCCTCCTGCTCGGTAAGCGCCTGCGCGGCGAGCCGGGAGTAGTCCGCGTGGTCAGGTCCGATCTCGATGTACGCCTCGGCGTGCACCGCGCCGTCTGGGCTGACCGTGTACTCGGGCACCAGCAGGTTCCCGCTGGCGAGCCGGATGACGAACATAGCAGCAGTACCTCGCTAGATGCCGTAGCGCAGGTTGAAGTAGAGCATCACGTCCAGCGCGCTCCTGGTGTCACCGGACAGCATGTCGAGCAGCGCGGGTCGCTGCCTCGACGCGATAGCCGCGAACGCGTCGGCGAAGAACTCGCGGCGGGCACGGGCGCCGCCGGGCCACTGAAGGTCGCTCGCCAGCTGCGGCAGGCACCCACGGTACAGCGCGTGAAAGCCGGCCGAATCCGACTGCCACTGGCCGTGTTGTCCGTCGAGTTCGTCGAGCGCGTGACCAACCTCGTGGCACGTCACGTCCGGCGACGGCCGCGACCCGATGACGATCTTGCGGTCGCCGTAGGCACCGGCGCAGGCATACAGGTCGCCCGGCCGGATGGCAGGGGCACGCCGCGCAGCGCGGCTAGGTCGTCCAGGTCGGGGACTCCGCCAGCGCCCACGTGGATGGCGTCCAGTCCGGCCGCGAGCTTCCGCTTGACCAGCAGCGGCAGCTCGGCCAGCCGGTTGATCGCGGTCACCGAGGCGGGGCCGGGGTCCTCCCCGGCCGTCCACTCCCGGACGAGTACGTCCTCCAGGCACCCGCAGTGGCGCAGACCCGGCGCCGCCAGGTTCCTCTCATACCACGGCCGGCCGCGGTCCGCCCGAACCGCAGTCAACGCAGCCGCCGGGCTGGCACTCACAACGGACCGCTCGGCCGACGCTGGCGCGGTCCGGACGGCAGCCCTGGCATTCGTCCGCGCGACCGCCGCGGGCGCACCGGCTGCGAGGCCAGTACGGGTGCCGACCGCTGGGCGCAGCGCCGCCGCGCCATGACGGCCGAACTGTCCGGGGTGGCGGGGGACCGGGCCGGACGGAATCGCGCGCGGGCCGGACGGAATCGCGCGCGGGCCGGACGGAATCACGGGCGGGCCGGACGGAACAGGCGGGCCGGACGGAATCACGGGCGGGCCGGACGGAACAGGCGGGCCGACCTGGCTAGGCGGGCTGACCGAGCCCAGGCCCCGGCGATGGCTGCCCTGGCTCAGCGGCCAACGACGACCCCGGAACAGCCGCAGCCGCATGGTGTAACTCCCGGTGTGCGGAATCTCACGAGCTGCCGTTGTGACCTGCAGGCCCGACGTCGTCAGGCTATGCTCCGGTTCGACCTGGTGTCAGCCAGATGTGCTCACCGGCCGCCAGAGCCCGCTCCCGCACCGCCACAGCGCACCGCCGAAGTGCGGCGAACCTCGCAGTCATGCAGTGCAGGGGGCGACTTACGCAGATGTTGCATTTCATGACCGAGCACGCGTCCGCTGCCACTAGAGTGCCCCCATGTGGCTGGCCTGTGCGCTTATCGTCCTCGTGACAGTCGGGTTTGTCCTGCCGTGCATGCTCGACATCACCATGACGCCCGAGTCGGAGTTCCTCACCTTCACTAAGGGCACCTGGCTGATGATCGCCGGCGTATTCTGGGTGTTCGGCGCGACCGCCTGGCTGGTGGCGGGACGGCCCCGACGCCTGGCTCTGCACCGGTCCAACCCGTACCCGGCCGGCGGCTTCGACCCGGCCGAGGCGATGTACCGGCATCCCGCGGCGCGCGCGGCCGGCGGCTACGCCGAACCGGCGAGCGCCGTCGGCTTCCTGACCGGCCCGCGGCCGCTCGGCCCGGACGACGACCCGGAGTTCCTGCTCGAACTCGACCGCCGCATCCGCGACGGACGTGCGGGCGGCGACAACGAGGGTTCGTTATCGGACCGCGGCCGCGCCGTCAGCTCATTCCGGCGTAGGAGTGCAGCCCGCTGATCCACAGGTTGACGCCGACCACGTTGAACAGCAGGCACGCGAACCCGATCAGCTGAATGTAGCCGGCTCGGCGGCCCCGCCAGCCGGCCGTGGCGCGCGCGTGCAGGAACATCGCGTAGATCACCCAGATGATGAACGACCAGGTCTCCTTGGGATCCCAGCCCCAGTACCGCCCCCACGCGTGGTCGGCCCAGATGGCTCCCGCCATGACGCCGAAGGTCCAGACCGGGAACGCGAACAGGATGCTGCGGTAGGACAGCCGGTCCAGCACGATCGGAGCTGGCAGGTGCCGCATGATGCCCGCCGACCGCGCCGGCCGGTCGGCCGCTACGCGCCGCTGGCTGCGGTCGGCGAGCAGGTACAGGGTGGTGACCACGGCACCGAAGATGAACAGCCCGATCGCCACCAGCATGGCCGTGACGTGGATCGCGATCCAGTACGACTGGAGCGCCGGCACCAGTGACCCGGCGGGCGTGTACAGCACCGTGAGATCGATTCCCAGCCCGAACACCACGGGGACGAGCACGAACAGGCCCAGGTAGTAGGCCCGCTGCCAGACCGAGGCCACCACAAGCACGAGCACGGCCATGCAGGTGAAGGCCGCGATGAACTCGTACATGTTGCCCCACGGCGTCCGGTGCTCGGCGAGGCCGCGAGTCAGGATCGCCAGCGCGTGCGCGGTGACGCCGACGCAGGTCAGCCCGAACGCCAGCCGCAGCCAGAAGCCAGCCGGCCACCGGCTCGCGCGCTCGCGAGCACCGGCTGCCGGCGGCGGCGCGCTCGCTGCCGAGGCAGGCAGGGCCGGAC
>JBOHCP010000634.1:0-3501 GCA_050698875.1 Streptosporangiaceae bacterium
GGACCCGGCCGGCCGCCAGGATCGAAGAACCGTCGCCCGGCCGCTGTACAGCGCGTCGGAAAGACTCCGAAAGCCGACGCGGCTAAGGGCGCCGCCAGGCAAACGGCTTAAATCTCAAGCTAAGGGAACGATAGACATCGCGCCCGATGTTGCCGCGTCGTCGGTGCGGGCCGCCATCGACGTTGGCACGCTCACCACTGGCAACGCGCTGCGCGACGAGAAGATCCTGGCCCCTGACGTCCTGGACGCTGCCCGCTATCCGACGATTGACTTCTCCTCCCGTGCCCTTGTTGAGACTTCGCCCGGCCGCTACGCCGTGCACGGTGATCTGACGATCCACGGCATCACCAAGCCAAGTACCCTCGACCTGACCGTCCACGGTGTCGTCACTGACACGTGGAACAAGTCGAGACTGGGCCTCACCGCCACCGCGGACATCAAGCGGAGCGATTTCGCGGTTCTGAAGTTCGGGCATGTCCCGCTGGTCGCGGGCGGTTTCATGGTGCCCGATGCTGTTCACGTCACCATCGACATCGAGGCGACGCGCGACGAGCCGGGCGATTCCGCAAGCTGAAAGCGGCTGCGGCCGCTCTGCCCTGCGGCATCCGCTCTGGCTGCGGGTGAATTGCACACGACGATGACGCGCTACCTCCAGAGCTGACTGCTCGCGAGTTCGGCGCCCTTGACGATGTTCTCGTACTTCGCCCAGGCGGCCTGCGCGTGCCAGCGCATGCCGCAGTCGGTGCCGGCGATGACGTTCTCGCGGCCGCAAACGTTAGCGAAGTTGACGATCGTGTCGGCGATCACCTCGGGGGGCTCGACGACCGGAGTCGTGTGATCGACGACACCGGGAATGATGATCTTGTCCTCCGGCCACGCGAACTCGTCGTGCCAGATCCGCCACTCAAGCCGGTGGGTCGACTTCGCGGACTCGATCGAGAAGGCCTGGGCCTTCACCTTGAGCATCATCGGGGCGAACTTCCGCAGCGGCTCTTCATTCGTGTGCATGCCCGGCCAGCTGCCCCAGCAGACGTGGAAGCGGACCCGGTCCTCGGGGATGCCCTCGAGAGCGGCATTGAGCGCGTCGAGGCGCAGCATGATGAAGCGCTCGTACTCCTCGTCCGACATCGGAGGGCGACGCGCCTCTTCCCAGTCGTGGCTGATGGCCGGGTCGTCGATCTGGAGAATCAGGCCGTTGTCGGTCACGGTCTTGAAGATCGGCGCCATCACCTCGGTCAGGGCGACGACGAACTCGTCATCGGTCTTGTAGTACTCGTTCCAGACGAATTCCTCGAGCCACTCGGGAGCGATGACGCAGTAGAAAGCCTCCTTGTCCGGCGCGTGCGCCGCGAGCGCGCTCTTGAACAGTTCGATGTCGCGCTCGAATGGCTCTATTGACTTCAGCTTGAGCGGTCCGCGGACCACGGTCCGCATCGACATCACCGGATTCTCAAAGTCGCCCATCATGGTGCCGAACATGTCCGCGTAGAAGTCCTCGTACATGAAGAAGTCACGGCCCAGCCAGCGCACGCGCTCAAGGCTCACCGGCGGCTCCTCGGCAGGGATCGTCGGCGTGATCGTCTCGAAGCCCTCGACGAGCTGAAAGACGGTGCCCGGGCCGATGCCGGCGGGCTCGCCGTTCGAGATCACGTCCATCCCGATCTCGACCTGCTTCTTCACAAGCTCGTTGACCTCGTACTCGACTCGCTCAGGCGGGGCGGGCGGCGGGCCCATGGCCGCGTTCCCTGCATCGGGCATGAAGAGCTTGCCCGTGTGGGTGGCAAGGATCCGGTCAGTGCTCCGCTTCATGTCACTTCTCCGCGAGGTCAGAGGGCGTCCGCGTCCGTGTGAGCAAGCTAATCACGGCGGCCGGCGCTCCGCTCCCAGCTCGTCATCCGCCGGCGATGTCGACCGCAGCGCGGGTGTTCAGCACTCTGTCCGGGGTGATGCCCGCCCGCTCGGCTCGTTCGCAGCCGTTCTCGAGCCAGTCCAGCTGGCCTGGCGCATGGGCGTCGGTGTCGATGGCGAACTGGCAGCCCGCGTCGGCCGCCTGCCGGAGCAGGTCGTCCGGCGGATCCTGGCGCTCCGGGCGGCAGTTAATCTCCACCGCGACGCCGTGCTCCCGGCAGGCGGCGAACACGGCATTCGCGTCGAACTGAGACTCCGGCCGTCGGCGGTTTCCCATCATCATCCGACCGGTGCAGTGCCCGAGCACGTCAACGTGCTGGCTGGCGATAGCCGCAAGCATGCGCTCGGTCATCGGACCGGCCGGCATCCGGAGCTTAGAGTGCACGCTGGCCACGACGACGTCGAGCCGCGCGAGCAGATCCTCGTGCTGATCGAGGCCGCCGTCTTCGAGGATGTCGACCTCGATCCCGCTGAGGATCCGGAACGGCGCCAGATCCGCGTTCAGCCTCTCGATCAGCGTGAGCTGCGCAGCCAGTCGTTCGGCCGACAGCCCGTTGGCCACGGTCAGGCGCGGCGAGTGATCGGTCAGTGCGATCCACTCATGGCCGAGTGCCTGGGCAGCCTCCGCCATGTCCCGCGGCGGGCTGCCGCCGTCTGACCAGTCCGAGTGCGCGTGACAGTCGCCGCGCAGCGCCGCCCGCATCGCGGATTGAGGCGGCGGCTCGTAGGCGGCCTCAAGCTGGACCAGGTAAGCCGGCCGCACGCCCGCCGCGGCCTCAGCGATCGCGGTCGCGGTCGCGGGACCAATGCCGCGCAGGTCCTGCAGCGTGCCGTCGGCGATTCGCCGGGCTAGCTCGGCCGCCGGCATCGCCGCCAGCACAGCGGCGGCGCGGCGGAACGCCTGTACCCGATACGTCGGCTCGCCAGCACGCTCCAACTCGAAGGCGATCCGCCGCAGCGCCGACTCCGGATCCATCCCCTCATGGTTACACCAGCGCTACCGACGGACAGCCAACGGACAGCCCGCCACCGTGCCCGCCCGGCAGAAGTCGGCGTAGCAACTTCTGACGGCTTGCAGACAGCTGAGCACGTCGGCCTCCGTCAGTTGAAGGACCTCCGGGCCGCGTGTGAGCTGGATCCGCTGACGGAATGGAACCGTAGACCGTCTCATTGCCAACCGTAGGCCTTCTCATTACCACGGGCAGCTAACCATCTTCCGTAGCACCTCAGAAAGTCCTCGCTTAGGCCTTCGCTGGAGTTCAGGGCCTAGACGTGCTAAAGCGCATGGCGCGTGAACCGCACATGCGCGTGATTTCACCAGCTGGTCCCGCCGCTTCCATCGTGATTCGAACCTAGACGGTGTGGCTAACGTGAGCTAGCTTGGTGGCCCACGGTGGCCCACGGGCTCTTGGGCAGCACTTTCAAAACGCAGTCCGACCCCAATGATCAGTTCACACGAAAGCCCTGCTTGATCGCAGCCGGTGGAGGCAATGGGGTGTAACGGGCAGTCGTGTGTTACGGGAGGTATGGGATCTCCGGGTAAGGTGATCTTCCGGCGTGGGAGGCTCTGGCGAACGCGCGAGTGAATCGGGG
>JBOHCP010000635.1:0-3499 GCA_050698875.1 Streptosporangiaceae bacterium
GGCCAGACCCAGTCCAGGCCCGGCTACTCGAACTGCTCGGCGTCGACCCGACCCGCCCGCCATGACGCCCGTCCACGCACTCCAAGTTGATCTATGACCATGTGCGAATTACCGGGCTAGCGGTCATCGCCTCGGTCTTCATTCCGGGCCTGGGCTCGATGGTCAACGGCAAGATCGGCAAGGGCATCGGGATCCTCGCGGCCTACATCGTCTCAGTGGTCCTCTGCCTCGTCGTCGTCGGCTTCATCCTCGCGCCCGCTTGCTGGATCTGGGGCATGGTCGCGGGCTACAACGAAGCCCAGAAGTGGAACCGCGCGCACGGCATCCTCTCGTGAGTGCGCGCCGCCGCCGCCCGACGCCCGCGCGGCCGCGCTCGAGCTGCTCGACGAGCTTGCCGCAGCCGAGACGACCGTCTGACGTCGGGTCAGACCTTCGTCTTCCGCTTCCCGCGCGACCTCGGTGACGGCCCGCGTGTCCTGGCGCCCGGCGCCGGGCCTGCCTTGAATACCTGCTCCAGCGCCTCACGCGCGGTCTGTGAGAGTGTCTTGCCGCTGGCCGCAGCGCGGGCCCGGATCTGCGCCATGAGGTGGTCAGGGATCCGCATGCTCAGCTGCGGAGACCGGCTGCTGCTGCTGCCGGTGAGCGGCGGCCGCCCCGCGCCGCGCCGGGTGTCCCTGACGATTGCGCGGGCTCTGCCGGGCGTGAGCCGCCTGCCGTCGGGCAGGCGGACGTCCTGCCTCTCAAGGTCGACATCGGGGCCGATCGGCGTATCGAGGTCGACGTAGGGCGGCTCCGCTGAGTGCCGCCTGCCCGGAATGGTGCTCATCTCCGCCCTCCCTCCTTCGATCGGGTTCCCTTTGCCGGCATGACGTGGATCACGAGGAGGTAGTCCTGCCCTCGCTCAGTGGCCACGACCGCGATCACTTCCAGTTCCCGGCCTGCGTGGTCTCGGCCCAGGTAACGCCATCCGGGCGTCCCGTATCTGGTCGTGGTGGTGCTGGGGTCGCAGGCCGCCATCACGTACCGGACGGATTCCCGGCTGATGCGGTGCCTGCGTGCGGCCCTGGTGAAGCGGATCTCCACCAGCTAATTATGTGTGACACAATTTTCTGTCCACGATATTCCCGCCTGGACACGCTGGCAACCGCCTGGCAGGGCCTTTCCTGGTGAACAATGACCTCATGCTTCCGTCTGCACCGCTGCTCTGGACGCCGGCTGAGCGCACCCTGGGAGGCCTGCCCGGCGCCGTCTGCGCAGGGTGCGGGTGGCATTTCAGGCCAGCCTTGAACGAGTCGTACTGCAGCCAGCGATGTGCCGGCCAGGCTGCGATGGCAGCGCTGTACGCCGCGGTGCAGAACGGGGATAACTAGCACTTGGTCCCACGGCGTGTCAAGTGGCGACGTACGTGTCAAAAAGGCACGCTTGGCTTGTGGCCGTAACTCGCACCGAACCAAGCCCCAGCATTGCCATCATCACTGCGGTCGATCGGCTGTGGCAGACGATCCGGGCCCGGCATCCGGATGTTCCTGCTGTCGTGATCGCCCTCGCCGCCGGGCCTGAGAAAGGCAATCGCCGCGAGGCCGGCCACTTCCAGCCCCGGCGCTGGCAGTGCGGCGATGCGGCTGGTGACCAAGATGCGCGCCGTCGTGTGAGCGGCACGGCAAGCCTTTCCGAGGGCTTTGGTCAGGCGATTCCGATCGACACCAGCGGGTTCGTGTTCACCTGCTCGCCGCCTACGGCCTGACCAGCGACTACCCGGGCGACCAGTCCTCAGCCCGCGGTCCTGGTCTTGATGAGCGGCGCGTCCCGCGTGAGCTCCCGGAACCCGACGCCGTGGTACAGCGCACCAGGACATGCAGGTCGCCGCGATAGCCCGCCGTTCGCCGGACTCCCTCGTAGCTTTCGGCCGTGTACGCCGAGGGGGCCCAGGCGTCCACATGGGCCCGGACCGCGGACCGCGGCCCCGCCTCATCAGCGGTGCGGAACCGGAATCCGTCCGGCAGCACCGGGTGTTCCACGTCGGCGAGGTCCCGCTCGTTGAGCTGGTGCCAGTCGCCGGTGTCACCGAGCGAGGCCGGGTCGGTCTCGTAGCCGCGCGCCGCCCACCGCTTCAGGGCGAGCTCATCGCCGGCGCACGGGATCACCGAGCGCTCGAGGCCGGCCGCCACAGCGTCGTACCAGCCGATCACCTCGTCGACCAGCCCGGCGTGGCCGGGATGGACCTGATATGTCAGATTAGCGCCGGTGACGTCCCTCACCGATCCGTCGCTCCGCCGCACCCGGTGCGGCAGATAGGCCCAGCCCCACGCCACCAGATCCGTGCCTGAGAACCACAGCCGACGCGGCCAGGTGGCGCCGTAGGCGGCGTGTCCCTTGCCCCAGTTCCAGGCCAGCTCCCCGTATGAGGCGTCGGCGCTGACCAGGTCCGGGCGGGTGGCGGTGACGCGCTGTGCCAGACCCTGCATGAGCCGCACGTCCGCGGCGGTCAGCAGCTCAAAGTTCGTCATGGTGCGCCACTGTGCCAGGACTCCGCAAAGCCGTCGAACCGTTTTCCGGGGCCGCCGATTGCGACAGTTAACAGCACAGCGCCCGAAGGCATCGTCGTGGTGGCGGAGCCGATGGCAGGCCGGGCGGCTATGTGTCTCTCGACTGCGCCGGCCGACTGCGGACATCGGCCGACGCGCGTCACGACCTACAGGGCGAAAGTTGCCTGCTACGGCACTAGCTTCGGACACCCGGGCTTGCGCGAAGACGGGTCACGGCAAGGTCGGCCCTCGCGGCGAACCTCAGCGTCCGCCCGTCCTCGGTAACGCACTCGACCCACCGGCCGAGCTTCGGGTCGCGGGCGTCGAGAACAGTAACCGTGGCCTTCAGCAAGTCCGCCGTGACTATCTGGTCGCCGGGCCGCAGATGGGCCGTGACGACGATCCTCGGCATCAGGTCCGTCATGGCGCACTCCGTTGCCAAGTTCCCGCCGCAGTCATCCGGGCTTCTGACCAGTCATACGGCACCGCGCCGGGCATGCCGCCCCGGCACCCTCGCGCTGCCGGGCTCAAGCGCCTCGGCGATCTCGAAGATGATACCGTCCCACTCGGCAGTGTCACCGACGATGGCGCCGTCGGGGATGGGCCGGGTCAGGCGCTCCCACATGCGGTCCAGGTCAGGCCCGTCACTATGCGCTATCCCATCAGCACGTAACGTCATGTGTCTGATTCTCATGCTGTGACTGGCCATTCGCTGGCGTTGTTGACTAACGTCCCGTTTGTTGCCCTGATCGCCCAGACTGCGCCGTCCTGACCGCTGCCGGCGGCCGACAGGCGGGATTCGCCGCGCCGGGTCAGCGCCTCGCGGCAGCGGGCGCGGCGCGGCCAACGGCCTGCTGGATCGAGGCGAAGCCCCCGTCGCGGGCGCGCTGGGCGAACAGCGCACGCGACTTGAGCAGCGCACCCGATAGGCCACCGCTCCGGCGGCTGCCACCTGAGCGGGCGAGCTGGTCAGC
>JBOHCP010000636.1:0-3481 GCA_050698875.1 Streptosporangiaceae bacterium
CCTTCGCCCTGGTCTCCGCACTGTAGTTCTGAGTCTTCGCCATGACCTGACTGCCTTCCCGCTATCGAAGGCATGCACTCCCGCGGGGACGGTTCACCGACAGTTCGCTGCACAGTAATGGCGCGTGCGCTGTCGCGGGCATCGGCGTGCCGCAGCGTGTGGAGCGTGCGAATTACTTATGTCACGGAATCCTTTCCGCCTGACGTCAACGGCGTCGCGCACACCGCGGTGCGGGTGGCGGAGCAACTCCGCTCCGCCGGCCACGAGCCGCTCGTGATCGCGCCGGAGCCTGCCCGCGGCGTGCCGCTGCCCGATGCCGAGTTCAGCTTCCCGATCCTCCGGGTGCCGTCGGTCGGTGTGCCGGTCTACCCGGGGTTCCGCGTCGGCCTGCCGGGAGGCCGGGTGCGCGCCGCGATAGCGGCGCACCGCGCCGACATCGTCCACCTGGCGGGGCCGTTCGTGCTCGGGGCCGGGGCTGCGCGGCTGCCGTCCAGGAACGAGTGCCCATCGTCGCCGTATACGCCGCCGACCTGCCCGGCAACGCGCGCACGTACCACGCCGGCGCCGTCGGCGAGGCGATCGCCTGGCACCGCCTGCGGAAGATCCACAATGCGTGTGACCTGACCCTGTCGCCGTGCACCGCGACGGCTGCGGACCTGCGTGCGCATGGCATCGAGCGGGTCACGGTCTGGGCTCGGGGTGTGGACTGCCAGCGGTTCGACCCGGCCAAGCGGAGCGAGCGGCTGCACGCCGAGCTCGCGGCTGGCGCCGACCTCGTGGTCGGCTACGTCGGGCGGCTGGCGACCGAGGAGCGCGTGGACCTGCTGGCCCAGGTCGCGAAGCTGCCCGGGGTGCGACTGGTGCTGGTCGGCGGCGGCCCTGCCGAGGCCGCGATCCGTCGCGCCATACCGTCGGCCGTGTTCCTCGGCCAGCGCGGCGGCGAGGATCTGGCCAGGATCTACGCCAGCCTCGACGTGTTCGCGCACGCCGGGCCGCACGACACTTTCGGGCAGACCCTGCAGGAAGCGGCCGCGAGCGGGCTACCCGTCGTGGCACCTGCCGCGGGAGGGCCGCTCGACCTGATCCGCGACGGCGTCACCGGGTTCCTGGTCAGGCCGAACGACGCCGGGGCGCTCGCCGCCGCCGTGGCCACGCTGGCGGCCGACCCAGCGCTGCGCGCGGCGCAGGGCGTGGCCGGCCGAAAGCTGGTGCTCGGCCGCACGTGGCCGGTGATGTGCGACGAGTTGATCGGCCACTACGCCGCCGTGCTTGGCGCGGGCAGCGCGGCCCACCGCGAGGCGGTGGCCGCGTGACCACCTTCGTCGCCCTTGGCGACTCGATCACGCTCGGCATCGGCGACCCGATCCGGCTCGAGCCGGCGCCGGGCCGCCGGAAAGGTGAACGGTCCTGGCGCGGCTGGGCAGCGCTGCTCGCCGAGACGCTGCCAGACCCCGCTCGCGCTGCACATCGTGGCCGGCAACGGCGCTTGCATCGCCGACCTGGAGCGCGATCAGCTGCCGACGGCGCTGCAGTTGCGGCCCGATGTCGCCAGCGTGGTCATCGGCGTCAACGACACGCTGCGTCCGGGCTTCGACCCGGATCGGATCGCCGCCGCCACCGTGCACGTGGTCGGGGCGCTGCGGGCCGACGGGGCGGACGTGCTCACCATGCGGCTGCCCGATCCAGGGCGCGTGCTCGGCCTGCCCGACGTGCTCGCCAGGCCGCTGGCCCGCCGGGCGCATCAGCTCAACGACGTCATGGACCGGGTGGCCGAGCGATTCGGCACCCTGCACTTCGACTCGGCCGCCGACGCCATGGTCTACGACCCGCAGATGTGGGCCGTGGACCGACTGCACCCGAGCGAGCGCGGGCACCGGCACATCGCCCGGCGGTTCCACGCGCTGCTCGCCGAGGCCGGTCACGTGCTCAACCCGCCGCCAGGCGCCGAGCCGATGAACGAACCGCCCAGCAAGGCAGAGCAGTTCGCGTGGCTGGCCACCAAAGGGACGTCCTTGGTGGTCCGGCGGTCGACGGACCTCGTGCCGAACCTCGTTGGCATGGCGTTCGACGAATGGCGCGCTGGCAGTTCGCTGTCGAAGGACCGGTCGCTACCCGGTCGCGACCAGGTAACGCCGGTACTGGGCAGATAGCTGGCCCGCATCACCGCGGTGTCGAGATGCAGCATCGCGGCCTCCGCCGCAGGATCTATGGCGACGAGCGGCAACAGGAAGATCCACGCGAGCGGAACCGAGATCGTCGCCGGTCGCGGGCCTGCCCAGTCGGCCCGGTCCGGCCCTGTCGTGGTTGACCAACAGGCCGTCCGCCGTTGCGCGTCCGCCGAGAAGACCTGCGGCAGTGGCGTAGGGCTGGCGCGCGGGCAACCGCCGTCTGCGGGCCGCCGGGCGCCGCCGCGATGTCGCCGGCCTCCGGTCCGGCATCGGCCGTGCACCTGGACGCCGGGGAGGCGGCGGATGGTGTCGTACTGGGCGAGCGTGATCCCGCCGGACAGCTCTGCCAGGTCGGTGGGCCGGGTCAGCGAGTCAGCGTCAGCCTGCCGGACGACCCGGGTCGGCACTCGGACCAGGATGTCGTACGCCCGGCGGCGGCTCGCTCCGGGCAGGCGGCCGCTGATCTGGACGGGTAATCGCGGTGCGTTCATGCGCAGCACGGCCGGTCGCGAGCAGCACGGTGAACCCGAATCGGTCGTGGGCGTCCATGGGAAGGTCAGGCACCCTGGCCGCACGCCCCGCGGCTCCAGGCCAGGCGCGGGATCCTCGGCGAGCACGAGCCGCGGCGCCGACGGCAGTGCGCGCGCGATGAGGATCCGCCACTGCTGCTCCGCGGGCAACGTCTCCACGCGCCTGGCCGACAGATGTCCGATGCCGCTGACCACCAGTAGGGAAACTATGGGAACGCGCGGCGTTACCCGCCGAGCACGCGAGCGACGCCGGAAAAGGTGAAGGCGGCCGCTGCCACGTCGGATGTGGCCCGCGCCAGCAGGCTCAGCGTCCGCTCGGTCAGCGTCGGCAACGCGCTGAGCGGAAACCAGCCGACGTCGACGGACTCCGAGTCGTTCACCCTGGCCTCGCCGCCGGTGGCCCGGCACCGGAATATCAGGTCGAGGTACTGAACCTGGTCGCCGTTGGGGTAGGTGATCGGCGGCATCACGCTGACCGCCACCAGGCGCTCGGGGACAGCGACCACGCCGGTTTCCTCGAACGTCTCCCGCACCGCCGCATCGGCCGGCTCCTCGGCCGGGTCGATGATGCCGCCGGGCGGGCCCCACTTGCCGTTGTCAGCTCGGCGGCCGAGAAGCACCCGGCCGTCGGCGTCGAAGACCACGGCGGTCGCTGTCGACAGCCAGAGCATGTCGTGGCCGATTTGGCCGCGCAGCCTGGTGACAAAGTCGGGAGTTGGCACGCGGCGACACTATCTGGCGGCCGCGACCAGTCCAGCCGGGCCGGCCCGCACGCGCGTCGGC
>JBOHCP010000637.1:0-3473 GCA_050698875.1 Streptosporangiaceae bacterium
GCTCTGTCAACGTCTCGCCGATGACGATGGCCGCCGCCTACGCCACGGTAGCGGCGGGCGGCGTCTACTGCCGGCCGGTCGCGATCGGCAGCATCACCGCGGCCGGCGGGCGCCCGCTGCCGGTCGCGACGGCCGGCTGCCACCGGGTGATGTCACCGGCGGTAGCAGCCGCGGCCACGTACATCCTGCGCGGCGTGCTGACGACGGGGACCGCCAGGGGTGACGGCGTGCGGCGCGATGGCGTGTACGTGCCGCAGGCCGGCAAGACGGGAACGGCGAACGCCTTCGACTTCGCGGCCTTCGGCGGCTACACGCCGAAGCTCGCGGGCTACGTGTCGATGTTCAACCCGGTCGGGCCGGTCACCCACCCGATGATCGGCGCCGCCGCGTGCTTCCGCTCGGCGTCCGGCGGCGCGGACTGCCCCGGCTCGGTGTTCGGCGCGAACGCCGGCCAGATCTGGCAGCTCACCTTCTCCCGCGCCGCCCTCGGCAGCCCGGTCGGGCTGTTCCCGGCAGTGCCTGCCGACTCGGCGTACTTCCGCGCGGGTCCCGGCACTCAGCCGGCCCGCGGCGCGGCCGGGCTCGGCCGCTGACGATGGCTCAGGCGGGCTGGCCCTCGCCGGCCTCGGCGAGCTGCGGCGCGCGGCGGGCTACCATCTCGGTGATCCGGCGCGCGAGGTGCTGCGGCGTCAGCCCTTGCGACTCGAGCAGCTGACCGCGCTCGGCGTGCTCGAGGAACCGCTGCTCCAGACCAAACGTGCGGACCGGCGTGTCGACGTCGTGATCGCGCAGCATCCTCGCCACCGCGTCACCGAAGCCGCCGACGCGGCCGTTGTCCTCGACCGTCACGACGAGCCCGGCCCGGCGCGCGGCAGGGAGCAGGGCGGGATCGAGCGGCTTGACCCAGCGCGGGTCGACGACCGCGACGCCGATGCCATGATCGGCTAGCCGGTCTGCGGCCTGCGTGCACACGCCCGCCATCGGGCCGGCGCCGAGCAGCAGCACGTCGCAACGCGCCGGATCGGCCGGCTGGCGCAGCACGTCCATCGTGCCCAGCTTGCCCACCGCGGGAATGTCGGGAACCGTGAGCCCTCTGGGGAACCGCAGCGCCGTCGGGCCGTCGCTGACCGCGACCGCCTCCCGGAACAATTCGGCGAGCCTGGTGCCGTCCCTGGGCACGGCGACCCGCAGACCGGGCACCACCTGCAGGATCGAGCCGTCCCACATGCCATGGTGACTGGCGCCGTCGGGCCCGGTGATGCCCGCCCGGTCGAGCACGAATGTCACCGGCAGCCGGTGCAGCGCCACGTCCATCAGCACCTGGTCGAAGGCGCGGTTGAGGAACGTCGCGTAGATTGCCGCGACGGGGTGCATGCCGCCCATGGCCAGCCCGGCAGCGCTCGTGACTGCGTGCTGCTCGGCGATGCCCACGTCAAAGACCCGGTCGGGATACGTCGCGGCGAACTTGGCCAGGCCGGTCGGGTGCAGCATCGCGGCGGTGATCGCGACCACGTCAGGTCGCTCCGCAGCGATCGCCACCAGTTCGTCGCCGAAGACCTGCGTCCACTGCCGTGGCTTGGCCAGCGGGGTGCTGCCAGGGCTCGCCGGGGCCGCGGCGGCCGCGGCGGGCGCGGGCGCGGGCACCTGGTGCAGGCAGTCCTCCTCGTTCTCCTCGGCGAGCTGATAGCCGAAGCCCTTGCGCGTGATCACGTGCACGAGCACCGGCCCGCCGAAGTCACGCGCGAGCCGCAGCGCCTGCTCCACCGCGTGCTCGTCGTGGCCGTCGACCGGCCCGAGGTATTTCAGGCCGAGGTCCTCGAACAGCACCTGCGGCTGCAGGACGTCCTTGATGCCCTTCTTGATCCCGTGCAGCGTCTCGAACAGCGGGCCGCCCACGAGCGGCGTGCGCGACAGCGAGAACTTGATGTAATCCAGCACCTGCTCGTACCGCTGGGATACCCGGACCGACGCCAGGTGATTAGCGATACCGCCGATGGTCGGCTGGTAGGACCGGCCGTTGTCGTTGACGACGATGACGAGCCGCCGCTCTTTCGCGGCGGCGATGTTGTTGAGCGCCTCCCACGCCATGCCGCCGGTCAGCGCGCCGTCGCCGATGACCGCCACCACGCTCCGGTGCCGCTCACCGCGCAGCTGGTAGGCCTTCGCGAGGCCGTCGGCGTAGGACAGGCTGGTGGACGCGTGCGAGTTCTCGACCAGGTCGTGCTCGGACTCGGCCCGGTTCGGGTAGCCGGCCAGCCCGCCGCGCTGACGCAACGTCCTGAACTGCGGGTACCTGCCGGTCAGCAGCTTGTGCACGTAGGACTGATGGCCGGTGTCGAACAGGATCCGGTCCACCGGTGAGTCGAAGACGCGATGCAAGGCGATGGTGAGCTCCACCACGCCGAGGTTCGGCCCGAGGTGACCGCCGGTGGTAGTGACAACCTCGATGAGGCAGTCACGGATCTCCGCGGCTAGCTTGGGCAGGTCATCCGGGCTCAGTTCCCTGAGATCTCGCGGGCTGTGGATTCGCTCCAGCAACGTCACCTGACCTGCTCCTCGTGTCATCGCCACGGCTGGCCGGACGCGGCCCGACCTCCAGGGGTACTGCGCGAGCATACAAGGTGAGTGTATTTCGCTCGATCTGCACGAGGCGGGAGACCTCCGCTCTCGGCCCTACAGTTGACTCCATGACAATCGAGGGTTCCCCCGCCCGCGATGCTCACCCAGGTCGGCAGGCGGCGCTCCGGGCGGGTCACGCGGACCGGGATGCCGTCGTCGAGGTGCTGCGGGTCGCAGCCGGGGACGGCCGGCTGACGCCGGCCGAACTCGACCACCGGCTGGAGGCGGCGCTCACCGCGAAAACCCAAGCTGAGCTGGCAGTTCTCATTGCCGACCTGCCCGCGGTCAGCCAGCCGCCTGGTGCCGCGACGATGCCAGCCAAGGATCTGGTTCAGATCGACTGTCACAGCGGCAGTGCCAGGCGCGACGGTCAGTGGGTGGTGCCACGGCGCATCGAGGCGCGCGTGACGAGCGGCAGCATCAAGCTCGACCTCACTCAGGCGGTCATCGTCCAGCCGCTACTGGAGGTTGACGTCAGTGTCAGGAGCGGCAGCGTCACGATAGTGACAAGGCCCGGCATCGAGGTGGACACCGACGACGTCGAGGTGCGCAGCGGCGCCGTGAGCGTCCGGCAGCATCCCGGCCCGGCCAGGCCCGCCGTCCTGCGCGTCCAGGTGTCCGGCAAGGTCGGCTCGGGCAGCTTCAAGGCCCGCCCGCCGCGGCGCAGCTTCCTGGACTGGCTGCTGCGCCAGCCTCCGGCCTACGCCTATGACGGCGCTGAATAACTTGTGATCCCTGGTCCGGCGTTTCTGCCGGCTCTGTGTTCGAATGCCTGGGATGATGGTGTCATGCAGGGCATCTCGAAGGCCGATCGTGACTTGTGGGACGCCGGTGATGTGACCGGGCACCTGGTG
>JBOHCP010000638.1:0-3472 GCA_050698875.1 Streptosporangiaceae bacterium
CTGTAGCTGGTCGCGTTGCCCAGGTAGTCGGTGGCGGTCAGCTGGTTGCCGTTGCCGTCGTAGGTCGCCGAGGCGCTCCGCAGCAGGGTCCCGTCCGAGGAGTAGTCGCTGGTGCCGACCTGGTTGTCGGCCTCGTCGTACGACGTCGCGGTGGATGTCCCGTCGGGGTTGGTGGTCTTGGTCAGCCGCCCGGCCGCGTCGTAGGTGTAGGAGGTGATGTCGCCGACCCCGTCGGTAAGGCTCGTCTGCTCCCCCGCCGCGTCGTGGCCATACGAGGTGACCACGCCGTCCGCCGTCGTTGTCGACATCAGCCACGGGCTCGTGCCGTTCGCGCCGTAGGCATCGGTGGTCGTGTAAGACGCCCGGGACGGGTACCGGTCGACCCGGGTGGAGGTGACCTGCCGACCCAGGAAGTCGTAGGTTGCGTCGGTGACGGCGCCGGTCGGGCTGGTGGCCGACAGCTGGTCGCCGTTGCCGTCATAGGTGTAGGAGGCGGTGCCCGCCGGCGCCGTCTGGGTTAGCACGTCGCCGAGCTGGTCATACGTATAGGCCGTAACGTTGCCGAGCGGGTCAGTCTGCGACGCCACCTGGCCGAGCGAGTTGTACGTCGTCGTCGTGTGCGCGCCGGTGATCAGCCCGGACCCGTCGGGCGGGGTGTAATCCGGTTCGGTCGCCGAGACCGGGCGGCCGTCGTTGTCGTAGCTGGTGAAGACCTCGTTGCCGTTCGGGTCCCTGGTCAGCACCTGCTCGCCGAATGTGTTGTAGCCGGTGTAGGACACCGGCGCCACCGCTAGCGGCCCCACCCCGTACACGTTGGTCGTCACGACCGGGTCGGTCGTCGACGCCAGCTGACCGGCCTGGTCATACACATACGACGTGGTATTGCCGTTCGGGTCGGTCATCGACGACGGCAAGCCCCGGCTATCCAGCGACCAGCTCGTCGTCTGCTGCTGCTCGCCCAGGGCACTTCCGTTCTGGCCCTCGCCGTACAGCTGCGACACCTGCGACGCCGACAGCGCATACCGATACGCCTGCACGTTGGCGATAGTGCCGCCGAGGTAGTCGGCGTCAGATCCCTGATAGAGGCCACGGCCGATGGTGAAGGGCCCGGTGGCGTTCCAGCCGGTGTAGCTGATGCTGCCGGCAGCGGTGCCGTTGACGTACAGCGTGGCGGTGTGACTGGCAGCGTCGTAGACGCCGGTCAGGTACGTCCAGGTGCCTGCCTGGCCCGCGGGGCCCCACACGCCGGAGACCGCCGAGCCGGTGGTGTCGCTGTTGGCGAAGGCAAGCGACCAGCCGTTGCCGTAGTAGGTGTTGTACATGAGGTAGAAGCCGCCGTTGCTGGTGCCATCCTGGGAAAGGACAGTTTGATTCCCGGCGCTGATCGAGTTGAGCTTCACCCAGGCGGATACGGCGTAGCTGCCGGCGGTGTTGACGGCGGGGCCGCTGGTGGTGACGGTGCCGGTAGCGCCGTCCAGCGTGACGCCGCCGCCGGATGCCCAGCTGGCGCCGGCGCAGAGGATGCCAGTGTTGCCGTTGCCTGACTGGTCTGGGGCGTAGGTTTGCGAGCCGCTGCCAGACGGGGTACCACTCGGGGAGAGCTTGCGGAGCTTGCCGCCCTTCTTCGGGATCATCACCTGCCGCACCGGCACCGGCCGGAACTCGCCGGACTTCAGCGAGTCCCGGATGTGTCCCAGGAACACCCCCACCCCGATCCGGTTCTCGATGTCAGCCACCGTGGCCTTGTCGATCCCCGGCGTCCGTGACCCGGCGTTGGCCTTGACACGCAGCCATCCCTCAGCCAGGAAATCCAGGTCACTAACGAGGTTGAACAAGTCACCGAACCGGCGGGAGCGATCATCTCCCGCCCAGCGGTGCAGTTTGGCCTGCATCTCCCGTACCTTGCGGTACTGCGCGACCTGCTTTCCGGCAGGCCGCTCAGCTGGCCTCACGGCGCCGGGATTCCCCGGCGCGTCTTCGGGCATTACAGCTCCTTCCTGATCTGACACACTGCCGCCCTTCCCCATGTGACCGGCTCTCCCGGCCCCGGAGTACTACGGCGGCTCCGCCCCGTCCGCGCCTTCGGCAGGCATCGCGCCTATCCGCCCCCTCGCCCCTGGCCGGGACGGTGACGCGGAACGCGCGCGGACGGTTCCCGCGTTCACTGCTGACCATTCGACGGGTTAGGCACCCGGCTCTGCCCCTGCGGCATCGCCACGGCTACGCCGCAGGCATTCACCGTGGCCTCCCATCCCAGGCTGGTAAGACCCGGACGAGAGTTCCCCGCCCCGTCATGAAGGAGCGGGTGCGCGCCGCCGACCAGCCCGTATCCACCGGGTTTGAGCTGGCGGGCGCATCAAGAGGCGTAACGACACCGGTTTCTCGCGTATACCTTCCCGTCTCGCTCACCGCGCCCGGCCCATCCGGCAGTGCCAGGCCGACGCGACTTTGTCGAGGCTGCTCCCGCCCTTCCCGGCGATCCCCGGATCAGGCTGCCTCCAGCTCCAGGCCGCTGCTGCGACAGCGAGCCGATGGACGGTCTTTCACCTCCATAAGGTCAGACAGCGCCTCGCGCACTACCAGTGCACCCAGGCGCTGGTGATCTTCTCCACCTGGCCCACGGTGGTCAGCGGGCCGTCCCGGAACGGCGACCCGTCGCGGGTGCACTCGGTCTTGTACAGGCCGATCATGGACTCGGCGAGGGCGTTGTCATACGTCGTCGACTGCTCCTGATGTGTCCGCTGCGGAGGGGACTGTGCGGGTGACGCATCCGTTCCATCCGTGGTTCGGGCGGGAGTTCGTTTTCCTCGCGGTGCGCCAGACCTGGTCGGAGGACCGGGTGTTCTTCCTCGATGGTGACGGCCGCCAGTTCTCGCTGCCTGCGGGGTGGACCGATGCCGTCGGGCCGGGCGTGTTCGTGGAGATCGCGGCTGGCCGGTGCCCGTTCCGGGTGGCGGATCTGGTTGCGCTGGGGCAGCTGGTCGACGGGCTGCGCGGGTGAACGTGATGTAAGGCAGATTATGCCGCAAGTGATAAGGAGATTATGCCGGTGGCGGAACGGGGTGCTTGCCATCTCTGGCGTCCGGTCAACTGACTGCCAGTATGTGGCTGGTCTTTGATCCTGCTGCGGCGTGTCGTCGTCAGCCAGGAGAAAAGCTGTCGGCATAATTGCTATTACAGTCTGGTGAGGAGGCGGGCATGGCGAAGAGGCGAGGACCGGATCCGAAGGCGGCGGCGCTGCGGGAGACGCGCACGCTCAACCCGCGGCCGGATTCGGTGTCGGACGAGGAGTTCGCCTCGTCGGAGTTCTTCGACGCGCGGGATCTGGTGCAGGTCAAGTACGAGATGGTGCGCCGCGTCCAGGTGGGCGGGGCGCCGGTGGCGCACGCCGCCACCGCATTCGGGTTCTCCCGCCCGTCGTATTACGAGGCGGCTGCCGCGCTGGAGCGCGGCGGGCTGCCCGGGCTGGTGC
>JBOHCP010000639.1:0-3462 GCA_050698875.1 Streptosporangiaceae bacterium
GGCCTGTTCAGCGCGCTGGTGGCCGGGTGGGACGCGCCCGCCTCCGGCCGGGCTGGCGGCGCCCAGGCCCTGGCCACGATCGTCGCGTTCGGATCCCAGCCGGCCGACTGCCTGCCCGTCGGCGGCACGTTCGCCCTCTGGCGCGGCCGCGACGTCGCTCGCGGGGTGGTGACCCGCCGGATCTTCGGCTGAGTCAGCCGCCCGGCGGCGGCTCAGGCGTCATGCAAGCGGAGCAGCAACCCGCCCACCAGCAGCGACGCCGCGGCCCTTACGGCCAGGACACCAAGGCCCCACCATGGACCGATCGGCAAGTGGTGCAGCCCGGTGGTGTCCTGAATGGTCAGCCCGGCGCTCGTTGGCCCATAACGCTCGACCCGGCGCTGCCAGGCCGGGTCCCGCCCGACTCGGCGTAGGACGGGAAGTTCGACTGGAAGTACAGCGGGGATGCGGCGAACAAGCCCGCTTGCACGGTGCCGTGCAACCCAGACAGCTGCGCGGCTGCGACCTTCGTCCAGTGCCGTCCGTCCGCCGAGTCGTACTCGGTGATCGTGTCGCCGGACCGGGTGAGCCGCAGCCATCGGGGCGACGCCGCGGACGCGATACCCGGCAGGCCTGCGACGTCTGCGGTGAAGTCGTACGGCATCCGTACGCCGTGCTGCCCGGTGACCATCATCGCGGCGTGGGCCGACCCCTGCTTCGTGTTCTGCTTGATGATGATCCCGGCCTTGGACCACGGCATGAGCTTTCTTGTCAGGCTGATGGGCGTGTGCTGGCCGGGCGCCGAAGACGGGCCGCCGAACTCGGACTGGTACTTGCCGGTTAGCGACGTCACCCGGACGGTCAGACTGCCGTGGCCGGACAGCGGCTGGCGGACGAAGTAGAGGCTGTCGAGCACCGCCTCGCGGTCCGGGCCGGTCGGCACGACCCGACGGCAGGACGCGCCGCACTGGCTCGCGTCGTTCACCAGGAACAGCCCGAGAACGTCGATGAGTATGGCGGCGATAATCGCGGCAATGACAGAGCCGCGGACGGTCCGGAATTTGGTCCACTCCGCATGCGCGAGCTGCCATAAGCCGTCGTGTCCCGCCTGCTGCTGGGCCCCGGCCCTGCTGCTGGGCCCCGGCCCTGCTGCTGGGCCCCGGCCCTGCTGCTGAACCAGGTCAGCAAGCCGGCGGCACGGCCTGCTCGGCATGCGCGAGCGCGCCGCGGCCGTGGGTGGTGAGCTTCGGACCGGACCGGCGCCTGGCGGCGGCTTCCTGGTCCAGGCGATACTGCCGGCCAAGGCGGAGGCAACCGGGTGAGCACGTCCGCGCCGCCCGTGCGGCTCCTCGTGGCCGACGACCATCAGGTAGTACGTACCGGCTTCGCCGCGCTGCTTGATGCCCAGCCGGATTTCTCGGTGCTCGGTACTGCGTCCGACGGCGCCGAAGCGGTGCGGATGAGCCGCGAGCTGCCGAGCGGCTCTTTGACGCGGTCCGCATGGTAGCGGCCGGTGACGCCCTGCTGGGCACCGGCGGTCACCCGCCGGCTGATCAGCGCGTTCGCCATGCTGCGGCCGAAGCCCGCCGGTCAGGCCGACGGCCCGGTGGCAGCGGTCGGCGAGCTGACCGCGTGAGACCGAGGTGCTGCGGCTACTCGCGGAGGGGCTCTCCAACCCGGAGATCGCGGCCCGCCTCGTCGTGACCGACGAGACCGTAAAGACGCACGTCAGCCGGGTTCTGCACAAGCTCGGGCTGCGGGACCGAACCCAGGCAGTTGTGCTCGCGTATGAGTCGGGACTGGTCACGCCCGCGCACGAGCAGCTCCGCTGACGTCGCTGCGTAGCGCCCTGGCGTGCCCGACGAATCAACGGCAACTGGTGCCGGGTACCCAGGTGACCGTGTTCCCGCCCGGCAAGCTGCTACGGCAGCCGCGCCTCGGCGTGCAGCAGGCCGGGCAGTCCTTCCGGGCTCGGTCGCACATGGCCAAGACCGTGAGCAACAAACCACTTGGTGACGTTGGCGGCATCCCGGTCAAGGAACTCTGCGCCCCGCGGATTGGCGATCACGTCGACGACCTGAGGGGTGTCGATCATGATCAGCCGACCACGGTGCAGCAGCAGGTTGTAGGCCGACAGGTCGCCGTGCGCCAGGCCAAGCTGCGCCATGCCCATGATCAGGTGGACTAGCTGGTCCCACACCCCGGTGAGCTCAGCGCCGCGCAGGCTCGTCTCGGCCAGCCGCGGCGCGGCGCTGCCGTCCGGCTCGCCGATGAACTCAAGCAGCAGTTCGGTACCGAGCACCTGGACCGGATAAGGCACCGCCAGGCCGGCTACGTAGAACTGGCAGAGCGCAGAGAATTCTGCCTGCGCCCACTCGGTGGCGATCATCTCCCGGCCTGCGGCAGTCCGATTCGCCATGGCCCTGGTGGCGCGGGACTCGCGGACCCGGCGGCCTTCTCGGTACTGGCTGTCGCGATGAAACAGCCTGTGCTCAGCTGCCCGGTACCGCTTCGCGGCGAGCAGGCAGGAAGGGCCGGTCCGCGGAACCGCGCGGCGCAGCAGGAAAACGTCGGCTTCCTTACCGGTCTTCAGGATGCCGAGCTCGGTATCAGCTGCGGCGAGCCGCGTGACCAGCCAAGACGGATGTGGCCGCGGGCCGCGCTCACCGACGGTGGACTGATCCCAGGTGGACCAGCGGTCTCCTTCGACGAGGCCGTCGGTGGCGTCGAAGGCGTCCTCGGCAGGAAGCGCCGCCCGGTGGGTGTTGCGCTTGGCGTAGACAGGCTCGTCGTCGTCAAAACGCCGGCTGGCGCGGCGGTATGCAGGGCTGGGCAACTGTGGTGCTCCTCAAGCAGGCAGGGAGGGTGTGCAGCATGAAACGCGAGTCGTTGGTCATCTGCGGCCTCCCGTCAGCTCGAGAGCGTGGCTTGCCGCCAGCTCGCTCGGTTCGTCAGGCTGTCACGCCAATTCCCGCCGCGCAACTGATTTGCCCCGCCGCCGCCGACACCGAGCAGTGCCGGTGGTGCCGATAGCTGCTACCTGGTGCCGGGGACCGTGCAGACCGCGCCGCGGTCGGCGCCAGAGACGAGCGCCGCGTACTTGGCGATCGCGCCGGCGGTGTAATTCGGCGCCGGCCGCTGCCAGGCAGAGCGACGGCGGGCCAGCTCGGCCTCGTCCACACCCAGCTCGAGCCGCCGCTCGACGACGTCGAGCGTGATCGGATCGCCGTCGGCGACCAGCGCGATCGGCCCGCCGTCCCACGCCTCCGGCGCGACGTGCGCCACGCATGCGCCGTAGGTAGCACCGGAGAACCGGCCGTCGGTCAGCAGGATGACGTCCTTGCCGAGGCCAGCGCCCTTGATCGCCGCGGTCACGGCGAGCATCTCTCGCATGCCAGGTCCGCCTCGCGGGCCCTCGTACCTTATGACCAGCGCGTCGCCCCTGGCGACCTGGCCCGCGATGACCGCAGCGAAGCAGTCCTC
>JBOHCP010000640.1:0-3458 GCA_050698875.1 Streptosporangiaceae bacterium
ACCACTACCAGGTCAAGAAGCCAGCCGACACCGGAACCCGCCACAACGGCCCGGCCACGATCAGGCTGGTCAACCTCCCGGCCAGTCATGCAGCTTGATCAACTTATGCTAAGCGGCATTGAGCCTGCGCTACGCGGCTCGTCGGACCGACCCTGACACAGCTCGAGACGTATTGGCCGATACTTTCCTCGTCGTCTGGCGACGTCTTTCCGCTGTCCCTGAAGAATCTTGCAATATCCGTCCCTGGCTGTACGGAGTTGCGCGAAAGGTGCTCGCGAATATCGAACGATCGAGCCGCCGCGCAGAACTCCTCACAGCGCAACTGCGCGATCAGCTCTGGACAATGGAGAAACCGCAAGATCCGGCAAATTGGATCACCGGTCACATGCGCTTGAATCGCGCACTAGAGCAGCTTTCCAAAAATGATAGAGAAGCGCTTCGGCTAATTGGCTGGGAAGAACTGACAATCTCGGAAGCAGCTGTCGCCATGAGCTGTTCTCGCGCAGCAATGGCAGTACGCCTGCACCGAGCCCGCCGCCGTCTTGCGCTGGTCCTCAATACATCCGACCGACGTGAGAGGCCGACGGTGACTGCCTCACCCAAGGCCAGCACTCCAAGCTAGAAAGGGCAGTGGAGATAATGAAAAGCGACTTTAAGACCGAGGAACTGATCCGGCAGGTAATGGCGCCTGGGAACCCGGCTCCCCCTGATGCGTTCCGCGGTAGCTGGCGGGACGCCCTGGGTCAGGCAACGTACCGGAGGATCCTCAATGACCCGAATCCGGCTTCGCGCCGTAGGCCCATTTCGTTCCGGAGAGCCCCCGCGCTCGGGATCGCGGCTGTCGCGTCACTCGCGGTTGTCGCCGCGGTCGCTGTTCCTCATCTCACTGGCGACAGCGGCGTGTCTGGCACAGCCATGCCGTCGGCGCTCAATTACCGGCTGACTGGCGTCGAGCGGCCGCTCGCGTCTACGCGCCTTCCTTCAGCTAGTGGCGTGCTGCTTCGGCTTGCGCGCATAGCTGCACAGCAGCCTGCGTCGGCTCAGCCTCCAGGTGCGGACATCGGCTATGTCCTGACCAGGGAATGGAACCTGACGGTTGCGGTGGCCGGCGGCTCGTCCGCGTCCTCTCTGGTCCCGCACATAGACCAGACCTGGACCAGTCCCGCCGGAAGCTATCGCGAGGTCGAGCACAGCGGGCGTCCGCAACTCATCGGTGCAGGCAGCCAGCAAACCGAGCAGGCCGTGGCGTCCACCCCGACCCTGCGGGTTATCTCCTCCTCGACAGCAGCTGGGTTTGGCCCGCTCGCGCAGCGACTGCCCACCGACTCTGTCGCTCTACGGGATGCGCTGATTCGCAGTGCCGCCGCCCACACGTTCCCGGCCACCCCGGTGCCGTTCTACCTGCTTGGCGCTGTCGCCGGCGTCGGGCATGAGATGGTCTCGCCTCGGCTGATGGGCGCCTTCTGGCGCGTTCTGGCGGCCGAACCTGACATCTACTACCTCGGGGCAGTCAGAGACCGCGCCGGGCGGCTCGGCGACGCCGTTGCGGCCGATTTCGGCGGCCGCGGAGATGAGAGGCTCGTCCTCATCATTAGCCCCTCCACTGGCGCGCTCCTCGGAGAAGAGGACGTGTTCATGACGAACCCCGGAAAGCTCACCATAACGAGCTTCCCGGTTGTTATCGGCTACATAACCTACCTGCGTGAAGGCTGGACACAAACCATGACCACGCCCGCGCCGTAACACAGATATACGCCGTGGCACATAAAGGCCTAAGCCCGGCGGCGAGAGCGCTGCTCCGCCGCCGGGCCATGGCTGAGAAATTACCGCAGCTATGGACAGCTGCCGCTGCTAGCTAGATAGATCCACTCGTCGTGGCTCCAGCTAGTGCCCGACGAGTTGGCCCCGGTTGCCACCGGTGACATGCAGAAGGACGCCCCGTGCGGGCTGCCCGAGTGCTGCCACAGGTAGGCTTTCTGGTGCCTGTTGTTAACCCAGGATTTTGTGTACCAGCCGCTTCCGCCGTACGCGTAAAGGTCTTGTGCGTAGCAGCAGTCCATGAACTGGAGTTGAGTACCACCGAAATTGATCGCGTTATACACGCAGGTCCAGTGCTCGGTGATGGAGTATGGGCAATTGTTGGAAATCGCAGGATCGTTCGGGTTCGCAGGCACCGTCATCATTACTTCTCGGTTGGTGCCGGTGTTCCACTCGACCTTGTCGGGCGCGATGCGAACGCCGCTGGGGTTGTTCGCAAGAGCTGCCTGAATCACCGTGTTCTGGTAACCGGTAGCCGCCTGAGCATATCTCGACGCAGGTGGCGCAGTGGTTCGCACAATGCTGAGGTTGGTGGACCACCGGGGACTCGAACCCCGCGCCTCCGGTTTGCAGGACCGGCGCTCTCCCAGCTGAGCTAGCAGCCCATAGATCCGGTCCCGGCCGCCGCAGAGCGCGCGCGGCCAGGGACCGGATGACGCGCGGCCCGCCGGCCGCGCCTGGCGTTTCTCACTGTGGTGTTCTCAGGGTACGAGCGGATTCCCCCGAAGGGCGCCGCTGCGCTGGGCCGGGAGGACTCGAACCTCCACCCACGGTTTTGGAGACCGGCGCTCTGCCGTTGAGCTACGTCCCATCAGATTCGGTTGTGCCCAAAAGAAACCGCCCGCCAGGGAATTAGTCCTGGGGGCGGCGCCTGCCTGTGGCCTAGTCCGGCTACATTGCGGGCACCGCCGTGCTTATCGCGTCCAGCATCGGCTCGCACGAGGACGCATTCCGCGCCTCGCGCTCGATGGCTGGCGACCAGGTTTTCAGCAGGCGTTCCCTTCGGTGTGACGTGCTTCACATCAACGCTACGCATAGTGTGCGCGAGCTTCACACTTATTTCCTCCGAGAGCGACTATCCGGCTACGGCCGCTCGCTCCGGCGTCGGGGCGGCGTCGTGATGTGCAGCAGTGCGTCAGGGGAACAGGCCGTGCAGGGGGAACACCGCGTTGCGGGTAGCCATGATGGCCTGGTCCACCGGGTCGGCCGGGTCGTACCCGCGGTCCAGGCTCGGGAACTCGGTGCTCGCGCCCTCGGTCATCAGCTCCGGTGGTGGCTCGGCCGACACCCAGCCGACGTATTCGCGCCACGTCTGCGGGGTCGGTGTAGCCGGGTCGATCGGGTCGTCCGACGCCTCGGCCAGCAGGTGCGTCCAGGTGCGCGGCACGACTTGCACGAGCTGGTAGCCGCCGCCACCGGTCAGCAGCCACCGGCCGTCGGCCGTCTCGTGCGCGAGTCGGTGCAGCAGTGCGTGCGCCGCGCGCTGTGCGTCGATGCTGATCTCCAGGTTCGCGAGCGGGTCGCTCCAGTGCGTGTCGCAGCCGTGCTGGGTCACCAGGATCTGCGGCCGGAACGCGGCCAGCAGCGGCGGCACCACGGCGTCCAGCGCCCGCAGCCAGCCCGCGTCGCCGGTGCCGGCC
>JBOHCP010000641.1:0-3457 GCA_050698875.1 Streptosporangiaceae bacterium
GGCGGCCGACGCGGCTTCCTTCACGGTTCGCAAGGCATCCGGCGAGGTCGTGGGCATCCCGCGAGATTGCGCTCTGGCTGGCAAGAGCGTGCCTGCGGTCCCGCGCCGTCGGCACCGCGGGCCGGAGCCGGGCGCCGGGGGAGTCACCCCCGGCCGTTCGGCATAGAAGGTTCTTCTCCTCGTCCGTGGGGGTGCGGCATGACGATGGTGTGGGGCGATCAGACAGGGTTCGCCGTGGACTGGGACTGGCAGCGCGGCCTGACCGTCTGGGCGCTTGCCGGGCGGCATTCCGAGCCCCGGTTTGACCGCAAGTTGTTCGAGCATGAACTGCCGGCCCGGCCGGTCAGCGAGCGTCAGGCGCAGGCAGCGGCACGCCGCTGGTGGCGGACGGAAGGTCGTGCCGAGGCACTCGCCGCGGCCAGGGGGAGCGCAAGCCAGCCCCGGCGGCCAATCCCCCGATGATCCACGCCCAGCAGGGCCCCGTAGCCGGCGTCTGCAAGTTGTCCCTAAGGGGCAGCAGCCAGGCTCGTCTTGGACGGCGCGGGCCGGCCGTTCTGCACCAGAGGGCATGGAGCTCATGACCGCAAGCAAGATCGACGGGTTCCGGCTCGGGATCTACGTGTTCGAGGACGCCGCGGTAGTGGACTTCGCCGCGCCGTACGGCGTCTTCTCGGTCGCCCGCCGGTACGACCCGGCGCTGGATGTGTTCCTGGTGGCCGAGACGCTGCGGCCGGTACAGGCGCAGGCCGGGTTCACCGTGCTGCCGAACTACGACTTCGCCAGCCGCCCGGCGATGAACGCGTTCCTGATCCCGGGCGATGCCGGCGTCCGCCCGGAGACGTACAACACCCGGCTGCACGAGCTCATCGACAGCCTGCCGGGTGAGACGCTGCTGGCCAGCGTGTGCACCGGCTCGTGGATCCTCGCCCGGCCGGGCATGCTCGACGGGCTGCCAGCCACCAGCCGCAAAGGAACCAGACCGCAGCGAGGCACAGCCGCCCGGGATGGTTCCGATCGACCGGCTGGCCAGCCTGGCGTCGGCCTGCCATATCAGCCGTGCCCGGGTGGTGGACGCCGGCCGGGTCATCACGGCCGCGGGAATCAGCGCGGGCATGGAGATGGGCTTTCACCTGCTGCGCCGGGCCGGGTACGACGAGGCGTTCATCGACGACGTGGCCCAGGTCATGGAATACACCAAGGCTTACGAGGCCTACCGCGAGGACCGCGAGACGGCGGCGCGTCCGCGCAGCGGGTCCTAGCCATGCTTGCCGCGTTCTCCGTCACCCCGCTCGGCGCCGGCGAGTCGGTCGGCGATCACATCGCCGAGGCGGTCCGCATCGTCCGGGCCAGCGGCCAGCACAGCGAGACAAACGCGATGTCCACCAACGTGCCGGCCATCACCGCCAAGCGGAGCGCGTCGCGCCGGGCCGCGGCGGGCCGCTGGTTGCGGGCGCGGGGGCTGCTCCGAGGCGCTGGGCCGTGACCGGGAGCAGGGTTAGCGGGCAGGGCTGGCGCACGCCGCCGCAGGACAATCCCCTCCCAGAGGCCGGGCCGGACGATCCGGCGGGACCAGCCCAGGGCTTGCGGGCGTGCCCTGGGATGCGCCGCGAGGGGCCCCGGCTACTGACAGTCGGTCACGGCACCGCTTCCAGCAACGAGTTCACGCGACTCGTGCGCGCGGCCGGCGTGCAGCTGGTTGCGGACGTGCGGAGCGCGCCGGGCAGCCGCCGGTCCCCTCAGTTCGGCCGCGCGGAGATGCAGGCGTGGCTGCCCGAGGCCGGGATCGGCTACCGCTGGGAAGCGCGGCTGGGCGGCTTCCGCCGTCCCGTGCCAGACTCGCCTAACGTGATGCTGCGCCATGCAGCCTTCCGCGGGTACGCCGATTACATGGCCAGCGACATGTTCGGCGAGGCGCTGGCCGGCCTGGTCAGCGAGGCCTGGCGGCAGGTCACGGCCGTCATGTGCGCGGAGACGCTGTGGTGGCGCTGCCACCGGCGGCTTATCGCTGACGCCGCCGTGCTGCTCTACGGGGCCGGCGTCTGGCACCTGGGTCATGACGGCAGGCTGACGGCGCACGAGCTGACCGACGGCGCGCGCCGCGGCGTTTCTGGCCACCTCATCTACGACCGCGGCTAGCAGGCGGGAGGGCCAGGGCGGGCGCGGCGGCACCTGGGAGCAGTCCAGGATGATGGCTGGCCTCTGCCGGGTGGACGCGGCGGTTCCTGCACCTGCGTTCCAGGTCGCTGCGCGGCAAGCTGCGATGTGCCGGCAGCGAGACGCGCCACCTGCGCCTCCGTGCCAGCGCACGCGCTGTCCAGGAGCCGCCGGGGTGCCCGGCTCGGCGGCTTGCGACCGGCGCTATCTCGCCCACTCACACCCTTTCGTCAGCCGGTCGGTCATGAGCTGCCGCGCCTGGTCGCGGGAACCCAGTTCAGGGAATGTCCTTCGCCAGCGAACGCGCACGTCCGTCTGGTGCTGCCCCAAGTGCCGCGAGACCGTCCGCGACCTCAGCCCGGGTGCGCCACCGCCCTACAGCCTCGCGGAGCCACCCGGCAAGCTCAGCCGGCCGTTGCAGGGAGTACCCAGCGGACGTGGTTACCGACAACGGCAAGGGACAGCAGGTCGCGAAGCTCCTCCTGCAACTCGTCGGCCGTCTGAGCGCGGTGATCTGGCAGCCTTGTCGTGAGTCCTCCGCAGGTAAGCGGGGCCGGGGCGCACCGAGGCGAGGGTTTCCACGTTGTTGACCACGGTAGGGCAGGCGTACAGCCCGGCCACCGCCGGAACGGCGGCTTCAGCCGGGGCAGGCCGCGGTGCCCCACTCCAGCGAGGTGAGCTGCGCGGTTTCCTCGGCGCACTCGTAGGAGCCCGCGCCAGCGTGCACGACCAAGTCCAGGTCGTAGCCGGAGCCGAGGATGTCGCGGCCCAGGTAGCCGGCCGCGTATGCCTGGGCGACGGCGTGGTGCAGCCGGCGGACCGCGTGCAGTATCTCGCCGCGCACGTAGATGAACGCATGGCGTGCCCGGACCGCGTAGGCCGCGATGACCGCGCCTTCGATGAGGGTGCGGGGGTGGCCAGCATCAGCGGGACGTCCTTGCAGGTGCCGGGCTCGGACTCGTCGGCGTTGACGACCAGGTAGTGCGGCTTGCCGTCGCCCTGCGGGATGAACCCCCATTTCACCCCGGTGGGGAAGCCGGCGCCGCCGCGGCCGCGCAGCCCGGAGTCCTTGACCAGCTGGATGATCTCGCCCGGGTCCATCCCCAGCGCCGTGGTCAGTGCCCGGTAGCCGCCGGCCCGCAGGTGGCCCTCGATCGTGAACGAGTCCGGCTCGTCCCACTGCGCGGTGAGCACCGGGGTCATGGCGGCGGTCACCGCGGCGCTCGCGCAGCCGGGGCGGCGAGGCGGCGCAGCACGTAGGGCAGGATGCCGCCGTGCCGGTAGTAGGCGGCCTCGGCGGGGA
>JBOHCP010000642.1:0-3449 GCA_050698875.1 Streptosporangiaceae bacterium
ATGGGGACGACAATGCCCACGATCGCAGATGCAGGCCGGATCGTCACCGGCGGCGTTGACACTCACGCCGAGGTGCACGTCGCCGGGGTGGCCGGCCAGGCCGGCCGGGTGCTCGGCACCGCCGGGTTCCCGGTCACCACGGCGGGCTACGCCGCGGCGCTGGCCTGGATGGCCGGCCATGGCGAGCTGGCGAGGGCCGGGGTGGAGGGCACCGGCAGCTACGGCGCCGGGCTGGCCCGCTACCTGTCCGCCGCCGGCGTGCAGGTGACCGAGGTGATCCGGCCGAACCGGCAGGCCCGGCGGCTGCGCGGCAAGTCCGATGCCGCCGACGCGGCCGCCGCGGCGCTGGCCGCCCTGAACGGCGAGGCGTCCGGCACGCCCAAGTCCCGTGACGGCGCGGTGGAGTCGATCCGGGCGCTGGGAGTGGCCCGCCGCGGCGCCGTCAAGGCCCGCACCCAGGCCGGCAACCAGCTCCGCGACCTGATCGTCACCGCGCCGGAGGCGCTGCGGGCCAGGCTGGCCGGTTCCGCCCCGGCGGCCTGACCAGCCCCGGCCGAGGGGACCAGGGCCGCGATGGCCGCCGGGGCCCGCCGCCGCCAGGCCCTGGCCGCCGAGATCGGCGAGCTGGATGCCGCGCTGGAAGCCCTCGCCGGGCCCGCCGCCCCGGCCGCCTTCCTGGACAAGAAGGGCGTCGGCACCCGGGTCGCCGGCACGCTGCTGGCCACCGCCGGGGATAATCCCCGCCCGGCTGCGGACCGAGGCGGCCTTCGCCGCTCTGTGCGGCGCCAGCCCGGTCGACGCCTCGAGCGGCAAGCAGCGCCGCCACCGGCTCAACCGCGGCGGGGACCGGCAGGCCAGCTCCGCGCTGTGGCGGATCGTCCTGGTCCGGATGTCCTGCGACCCGCGGACGAAGGCCTACGTCGCCCGGCGCACCGCCGAGGGCAAGACCGCCAGGGAGATCATGCGCTGCCTCAAGCGCTACGTCGCCCGCGAGGTCTGCAAGGCCCTGGTGTCCGGCGCCGATCCCGCTGCGGGCATACCGCTGACCCCGGCGGCCTGAGGCGTGACCGCCCCCGGCAGGCAGCCCAGTACCCGCCCGGCGTCAACGCCATCCTGACGCCCGGGCTGGCACCGGCCTGCTACTACGCCGCCGCCCGCCCCAGCTGCCAGATCCTCGCCAGCATCCGCTACGGCCACACCGCCCTGTGCGCCAGCTGCGACCAGCAGCGCTCGACCGCGGGCAAGGGCACCCCGCCCATCCATCTGCCCGACCCCTCAGCCCTGCTCCAGGTCACGGCCGCCCGTGACGCCAGCCACCAGGCCGCGGCGGCGCTGCGCCGCGCCGTCGCCGAGACCCGCCAGGCCGGACACCCCTGGAGCACCGTCGCAGCGATCCTCGGCGTCACCCGCCAGGCCGCCCAGCAGCGCTTCACCCCGGGCGCCAGACCCAGATAAAGTTCATGATCACTTGCTGGGTCGGCGCGCTGCCCGGGCTCACCGCGGCGCTGCGGGACGTCGGCGCGGCGGCCACCGCCGGATGGCTGCTTACCGTGTCGTGGGGCCGGTCAGGGCAGCTTCGGGGAAGCCGCCGCGCAGCGCTCGCGTCACATAGCCGCGCACGTCCGGCACGTCAGGCGGCAGATGTACCTGATCCGGGCCGGCTGCCATCAGCCTGTCCAACAGGGGAGGCCGAGCTGTCCGGCCTTCGATTTCCCGCTCAGCAGCACGAAACGGCCCGTTCCGCCCGTGACAGCAGAGTCGATGGGAGACTGAGCACGCAACGGAGGCCCTCGGCGACGCGGTGATCTTGGTCGGTTCCCGTCTTACCGGGCCTCCGTTTACTCAGCCGGTGACCGGGCCGTCGGTGTTCTATCCGGCATAGCCGCATAGCCGCTGCCACACCGGCATCGGGCCCGGCATCGGCTCGACACTCCAATTGCTATTGCCGGGATAGCAGCCGCCTGAGCCATCGCTGCTTGAGGGAAACGCGCTCTTGCCGGGGCGGCGCGGACTTGCCAGGTGCCCTCGACGGCACTACCCAGGTACGACTGTGGTAGGCTGCTAGTATGACTACCAAGCTGGCTGTGAGCCTGCCGGACGAGCTGGCAGAGCAGGCACGACAGGCGGTGCGCGAAGGCCGCGCGGCCTCGGTCTCGGCCTACATCGCCGATGCGATGGCGCAGTCGGCGCGGACCAGGTCAATCACCCGCCTGGTGGCTGACATGCGGGCCGAGGACGGGCAGCCGAGCGAGCAAGACTACGCGTGGGCGCGGCGAGCGCTCGGAGTCGAGTGACCAGCGCGATCACCTTCGACGCCGGCGCTCTGATCGCGATCGAGCGCCGCAGCAAGCGTATGCAGGCCCTGCTGGAGGAGATCGACCGGCGTGACTGGCAAGTCGCGGTACCTGCGGGAGCGGTCGCTCAGGCGTGGCGCGGCGGACCGCGACAGGCGCGGATCGCGGCGCTGCTCAGCGACGAGCGCACCGACGTGGTCGCCCTGGATGACCCGGTCGCCCGCGCTGTCGGTCTGCTGTGCGGCAGGTCGGGCCATGCTGACGTGATCGATGTCTCCGTCGCACTGTGCGCGCGGCAGCGGAACCTGCATGTCGTCACCTCCGATCCGGAGGATCTGCGGGCCGTCGATGACGCCCTCATCCTGCACGTGCCATGACGGCAACTCGCACCCGGTGAGACTGCGATGGACTCGGTAGGACAAGATCCAGAACGGGCAAGGCGCTGACCAGGCACACTCTGACCGCACGGACAGATAGCGGACAGGAGTCGTCATTTCGCCGCCGCCATTGGAGGCTCCGCAGCTCAGCGGCCATTCCGATGGGCCGGGGGAAACGGTCTGTAAAACCGTCGGCTCAGCCTACGATGGTTCGAACCCATCACCTGCCACCACCTGCGGAAACGCTCCGCTAGCTGCGAATTCTCGCGCTAGCGGGGCGTTTCTTCGCTGTCCCGGTGTGTGTCACCTTGTAGCGCTGTGGACCGTCCTATTGCGGTGTCCACGGACGCATAGCGGACGGGTTTCGTGCCGGTAGGACGGTCGGTGTGACCGCTGGGTTTTCCACGGACGGCACGGACGAGCCGCGCTGGGGACATGTGCTGGCTTGACGAGCGCCGCCGAGTCGGGCGTGCATCCGGTGTGTCCGCCAGGCGGCCCGCGCGATTCCCGGGACGAGGGCGGCCGGGAAGGCGGGTGCACTGAGGGCTGGGGTAGCGGTCCGGAAGAGCGTGACGCTTGCCGGGCGGGCGGAGCGGGCGCGTGCCGCCCGCTCCTTCGTGGGCGGGGTGCTCGGTTCACCCGTCCGGGGATTTCGCTGCCAGCTTTGACCGGCCCTGGCGACAGCCGGGTGGCAATGGGCGCTGTTCGGGTCCGTCCGCTGCCACAACAAGTCCATCTGCCGCACTCTCAGTTCTCACTGACACTGCACTGGGCCTGT
>JBOHCP010000643.1:0-3440 GCA_050698875.1 Streptosporangiaceae bacterium
CCGCCAGCAGCCGGGCGGCGAGCTCGTGCACCCGCGGCGTGGTGGCGGAGAACCGGAACGAGCCGGTGTCGGTTACCAGGCCTGCGTACAAGCCGACCGCGATGTCGCGGCTGAGCGAGACGCCGAGGCGGCCGATCAGCTCGGCGGCGAGCACCGCGGTCGCCGCGGCGGCGGGATCCACCAGGCTGACCGAGCCGAACCCGGTGTTGGACGCGTGGTGGTCGACCGCGATCAGCTCGGCCGCGGCCGCGGCGGGCCCGGCCAGTTCGCCGAGCCGGTCGATGCTCGACGCGTCGAACGACATCATGACCTCGGGCCGGGCCGGGAAGCGACCTGGCGGGGTCAGCGATTCCAGGCCGGGCAGGAACGTCAGGATCGCCGGAACCGTGAATGGGTCGCCGAAGGACGCGACCACGCGCTGACCCCGGTCATGCAGCGCGCGGGCCACCGCGAGCATGGAGCCGAGCGCGTCCGCGTCCGGCCTGATGTGGCAGGCCAGGCAGACAAGCTCGGCGCCGTCCAGGATCGCCAGCGCGCGCGGCCAGTCAGGACTCGTCGTCATCGTCGTCATCGTCGTCATCGCCGTCACCGTCAGCGCCGTCATCCGGTTCGGCCGGCTTGCGGTAGGGATCGGGATCCCCGGCCGGCACCGCGCCCGCCCGGCTGGCGGCGACCCGCTCGTCCCCGGCCCTGGCCCGCGCGACCAGGTCCTCGATGCTGCGGGCAGTGTCCGGCACGGTGTCGCGGGTGAAGCTGATCGACGGCGTGTGCTTGAGCCCCGTCTGCCTGCCGACCTCCGTCCGGATCAGGCCCGTCGCGCTGGCGAGCGCCGCCACGGTGCCTGCCACCTCATCCTCGGAGCCATAGACCGTGTAGTAGACCGTTGCCTCGCGCAGGTCACCGGTGAGCCTGGCCTCGGTCACCGTCACGAAGCCGAGCCGCGGGTCCTTGATCCGCCATTCCAGCAGCTCCGCGACGATCTCGGCGATCCGGTCGCCGAGCCTGCGCGCCCTGGCCTGGTTCATCGGCTCACTCGCCTTCTGCCCCGTCATCCTGAGGTGTCAGTAGCAGCCGCTGCCGCGCGGCCAGCAGCTCGATCTCGGGGCGCTCCGCGACGAAGCGCTCGCACGCTTCCAGCACCTGCCTGGCGTTCGCCGCGGTCGAGCTGACCACGGCGATGCCGATCTCGGCCCGCCGGTGCAGATCCAGGTGCCCGGTCTCGCCGACGGCCACGCCGGGGAATCGCCGATGCACCTCCGCAATGAGGGGCCTGACCACCGAACGCTTCTGCTTCAGCGACCGCACGTCGCCGAGCAGCACGTCCAGGGTCAGGGCCCCCACATACACGCCGGCAGGCTCAGGTCCGCGGCTTCTCCCGCATCTCGAACGTCTCGATCACGTCGCCGATGTGGACGTCGCTGTAGCCGACGCCGATACCGCACTCGAAGCCCTCGCGGACCTCGGTTGCATCCTCCTTGAATCGGCGCAGCGACCCGACGGTGAGGTTGTCCGAGACGACCACGCCGTCGCGGACGAGGCGGGCCTTGCTGTTGCGGGTGATCGTGCCTGACCGGACGATGCAGCCGGCCACGTTGCCGACGCGCGGCACCCGGAAGATCTCCCTGATCTCCGCGGTGCCGAGCTGAACCTCTTCGAAGATCGGCTTGAGCATGCCCTTGAGCGCGGCCTCAACTTCCTCGATCGCCTGGTAGATGACCGAGTAGTAGCGGATGTCCACGCCCTCGCGCTGCGCCAGCTCGCCCGCCCGGCCGGCCGGCCGCACGTTGAAGCCGATGATCACGGCATCAGACGCGATGGCCAGGTTGACGTCGTCCTGGGTGATCGCGCCCACGCCGCGGCCGATGACCCGGAGCAGCACTTCCTCGCCCACGTCGAGCTGCAGCAGCGCGTCCTCCAGGGCTTCCACCGAACCGGAGACGTCGCCCTTGATGATGAGCAGCAGTTCCTGCCGTTCGCCGGACTTGAGGGCGGACTCCAGGTCTTCCAGCGTGACGCGCGGTCGCCGCTGCGCGAACATCGCAGTGCGCTCCCTGGCCTCCCGCCGCTCGGCGATCTGGCGGGCGATCCGGTCGTCGTCGACGACGAGGAAGCTGTCCCCCGCGTCCGGCACGGCGGTGAGGCCGAGCACCAGCACCGGGCGTGACGGCGGTGCCTCAGGCACCGGGTCGCCGTTCTCGTCCAGCATGGCCCGGACCCGGCCGAACGCCTCGCCGCAGACGATGGAGTCGCCGACGCGCAGTGTGCCGCGCTGCACGATAACGGTAGCCACCGGGCCGCGGCCCTTGTCCAGGTGCGCCTCGATGGCCACGCCCTGAGCCTGCTGCGTCGGGTTGGCCCGCAGGTCGAGCTCGGCGTCGGCGGTCAGGATGACCGCCTCGAGCAGCTCCTCGATGCCCTGGCCGGTGCGAGCCGACACGTCAACGAACAGCGACTGCCCGCCGAACTCCTCGGCAACGAGGCCGTACTCGGTCAGCTGCGCCCGCACCCGCTGCGGGTCGGCGGCCTCCTTGTCGATCTTGTTAACCGCGACGACGATCGGCACGCCGGCCGCCTGGGCGTGGTTCAGCGCCTCGGTGGTCTGCGGCTTGACGCCGTCATCGGCAGCCACGACCAGGATCACCAGGTCCGTGGTCTCGGCACCACGGGCACGCATGGCGGTAAACGCCTCGTGACCAGGGGTGTCGATGAAGGTGATCTTGCGGTCGCGGCCGTCGACCATGGTATTGACCTGGTAGGCGCCGATGTGCTGGGTGATGCCGCCGGCCTCGTGCGCGACCACGTTGGTGTGCCGGATGGCGTCGAGCAGCTTGGTCTTGCCGTGGTCGACGTGACCCATCACCGTCACCACCGGCGGCCTCGCCACCAGGTCCGCGTCCTCGCCCTCGTCCTCGCCGAACTCGATGTCGAACGACTCGAGCAGCTCGCGGTCCTCTTCCTCCGGCGAGACGACCTGGACGTTGTAACTCAGCTCGGCGCCGAGCAGCTGCAGCGTCTCGTCGTTCACCGACTGGGTGGCGGTGACCATCTCGCCGAGCGTGAAAAGCACCTGCACCAGCGAGGCCGGGTTGACGCCGATCTTGTCGGCGAAGTCGCTCAGGGACGCGCCCCTGGACAGCCGGATGACCTGCCCGTTACCGCGCGGGATCGACACGCCGCCGATCGTCGGCGCCTGCATGTTGTCGAACTCCTGGCGCCGCTGCTTCTTCGACTTGCGGCCACGCGAGGGCCGGCCGCCTGGCCGGCCGAATGCGCCGGCCGCGCCGGCTCGGCCACGCCCGCCGCCACCCGGACGAGCCGGGGCCATGCCCGGCCGGGCGCCGCCGCCTGGACCGCCACGCGGTCCGCCCTGACCGCCGCCTGGGCCACTGCGTGCGCCGCCGGGTCGCGCGCCGACCCCGGCTCCAGGCCCGCCGTAGCCG
>JBOHCP010000644.1:0-3440 GCA_050698875.1 Streptosporangiaceae bacterium
CCGCGTGACGCAGGCCAGGAACTGACGCAAGACGAGGTCACCCGCGCAACGCAGAAGGCGCTGGAGCGATGCGCCCGCGAGGGATCGACGTGGACGCGCGCGGATCTGATCGCCAACCTGGGCCGGGAGCTGCCACGCCTGGCGGGCGATCCGGCCCGGCAAGCCTTACTCCTGGAAGAGGTCGCAGACAGCGCTCTGGCCGCGGAGTTCGGCCAGGTGCTCTGCCTGGAGGCGCCGGAGGCAGCACCAACGCCTCAGTCGCTGCGGCGGTCCGATGGCCGCAGCGTCTACCAGCGGCACGGCCGGATCAAGTACACGGCCAGGGTCCAGCTCTCGCGCGAGGAACAGCTTGTCGACCAAGCCGGTGCCCGCGGCGGCCCGTGCATGTCACGCGAGGATGCGGCCCGCGCGCTCGGCGCCACGACTGCCGAGCTCATGGCCGCCCTACACGAGCAGCCGGAGGCAGAGGTGAGGACGGCCGCTAACGGGTTGCGGCTGGATCAGGCGGCGGCCGCGTTTCATGTGCTGACTTCCGACCGCCGCGTCGAGATGATCGTCGGGCCGGCGGGATCGGGCAAGACCAGGGTGCTCGCCGCGATCGCTGCCGCGTGGTCGCAGGGCCGGGTAGTTGGTGTCACGCCGTCTCAGGCATCCCGGGACGTGCTCGCCGAGGCGGGAGTTGCCGAGAGCTACAACTTCGCCCAGTTCCTCGGCCACCTGAAAGACCGCCGCGGCGGCCGCGGACCGGTGCCGCTGGACCAGGGCGACCTGATCGTGATCGACGAGGCGTCGATGATCAGCAACCCGGACTTCGCCGACATTGTCGGCTACGCGACCAGGACCGGCGCGAAGGTAGGTGTCGCCCTGGACCACCAGCAGCTGCAGGCGGTGGAGAACGGGGGAGGATCCAGCCTCGTCACCCGCAAGCATGGCTTCGTGCAGCTCCTCGAACCGGTGCGGTTCGCCGAGCAATGGGAACGGTCGGCGTCGCTCGGCTTGCGTGAAGGCAAGATCGCTGCGCTGGCCGACTACGCCGAGCACGGGCGCATTCGGGCGGGTCCGGCGGAGGGCATCCTCGAGGCGGCGTCTCATGCGTACGTGGCACACGCGCTGGAAGGCAAAGATTCACTCCTCATTGCCCGTTCCCATGAAGTTCGCCGCGAGGCATGCCGGCGGGTCCGCGACCACCTGCAGCATCTCGGCCTCGTCGCGACAGACGGCCCGTCGATCGAGATCGCCGGGGGCCAGCACGCAACCGCCGGTGATCTGATCATCTGCACCGAAAACGACCACTCGGTCGACGCCGGCGCGGGGAAGACGCTGGCCAACATGCACGTGCTGCGCATCGAGTCCATCACCCCGGTCGGCCCGGTCGTCCGCCGGAAGCTGGAAGCCGACCCGCAGACGCAGGCGCCGCGGTGGACGCGGGAGGCGTTCCTGTTCCCTGGGTACAAGACGGCTGAGCTGGCCTACGCGGTCACGGAGCACGTTGCCCAGGGCCGGACGGTCGCGGCGACCCGCACGATCGTGTCACCTGGCGATGACCGGCAAGGCACCTATGTGGGCGCTACCCGCGGAATCTCCGACAACGTGTTGATGGTCATCACTCCGAATCCGAAGCTTGCCGACCCGCTGCCAGTGAGCAGGCCCGCGCCCGAGCTGACCCGGTTTCGTCGCCTTGAGGAGCAGCGGCGGGCCGAGGCGGAGCCGGGATCGCTGCACGCTGACCTTGACGGGGGGATAGCCGTGCTCGCCGACGTCATCAGCCGCGACGCGACTGAGCTATCGGCAAGCGAATACCGGGAACGGGCCTTCTCCAACGCCGATCATCTAGGCCTGCTGCACGCCATCTGGATGGACCTGACTGAGCGCGCCGACGCCGAGAGGTTCCGCCCGGTCGTCCAGTCCGCGCTGGCCGATATCTGGGGGATCGGTGACGGGCAGCTCGACACTCCCACGGCGCGGTGGCTGTACCGAACGATGCGGGCGGCCGAGCTGGCGGGCGAGGACCTGCCAGCGACGGTGCGTACGGCGGTCTCTTCCCGTGACCTGGCCGGCGCCCGCGACATCCCCGCTGTGATCGCCGCCCGGCTGCGGCGATCGGTGCATGGCCTGGCACCGCAGCTGGGCTTCCGGTGGAGCGACCGAGTACCTCACCTGGCTGATCCCGAGATCGGTTCGTATCTCGCAGAGCTGGCCGCGGCGATGGATGAGCGGCGCGAACGGATCGGCGAGCATGCCGCTGAGCAGCAGCCGCAGTGGGCTGTTAACGCGCTCGGGCCGGTGCCCGAGGATCCCGGCGACCGCGAGCGATGGCGCGAAAGGGCCAGCGCAGTCGGCACCTACCGGGAACTGTTCGGCTACGACGACGGGCGGCAGCCCATCGGCCCCGAGCCGGTCGCTGACCACCCGGACAAGCGGGCACTGTGGCACGACGCTCGGCGGGCACTCGGCCCGGCCGGCGACGCGGACCTGCGCGACCGGGCAGATGGGTCGCTGTGGCTGATCCGCGACCAGTACCAGACCGAGACCGCCTGGGCGCCTAAGCACGTCGGCAGGGAACTGGGCTACGTACGGGCCAGCGCCGAGGATGCTCGGCTGCAGGCGATCCGAAGCGATGCCGAGGCCGAAGCCGCCCGCAAGGCGGGAAATGAGGACGTCGCCGCCAGGCATGAGCAGCAGGCCGAGCAGAGTCGCCTTCGGGAGTCGGCGTACCGGACCCAGGAGACCATCCTGGCCGGGCTCATGGACGACCGGCGGGCCTGGGAAGCAGCGACCGAGCCACAGCGCCGGCTGGCCGTGACGGCCGACGCGGAACTGCGTCGCCGGAACCCGGAGACGAGGATTGAACCACTGCGATCAGCCGAGCCCGAAGAGGTGACTGACCGGCAACGGGCTGAGCTCGACCTGACGTCCAGCCCGGAACACGAGTATCAGAAGCCGACCTGGCTGCGCGAGCTGGCCGAAGCACGGACGGCGTTCAGTGAGAAGATCGCCGAACGCCATAGCTTCACGGAGCCGCACGAAGATCCCGATTACGCCGATGTCGGCCCTGCGTTCCCGTCCTGGCAGCGCGAAGACAGGCAGGCGGTCCTGCAGCCGCCTCGGCCGCCGATCTCGCCGTCGGCGCGTCTCGCCGAACGCCAAGCCGAAGCCGGTGAACGTCAGTTGTGAGTGTCACGATGGCCGAGGAGATGTGTTGGCAATGCAGCCACCAGCGTGGTTGACGGAGCCGCCGTTGTTCCTGGTCACCGGCCTGCCCTGGCCCGAGGACGACCATGGCGCGGGGATGGCCGAGGCTGCGCTCGCCGTCGCGCCAGCCGTCACGCACGCAGTGCGGCCGGTCGGAATTGACGGCCAGCCAGTTCCGGTTGGACGTGACCTCGCGCTCATGCTCGACGCCGGTTCCCAGTGCGCAGTGGCTCTTGGCAAGAGAGTGC
>JBOHCP010000645.1:0-3434 GCA_050698875.1 Streptosporangiaceae bacterium
GCCGCTGTACAGCGCGTCGGAAAGACTCCGAAAGCCGACGCGGCTAAGGGCGCCGCCAGGCAAACGGCTTAAATCTCAAGCTCAGCGGGTGCGGGCGAGCTGCGGGATTTGGCACCTGCGCGCGGGGAACGTGGCGGCTCCGCACCTGCGGTCTCGCACATAGCCGGCCTGTCGCCTGACAGGCCGGCCGCGCTGTCAGACGGTCCATAGTGCCCGCGTGGGTGACAGGCGCGCGGCGCGAATGGCCGGGAGGCGTCCGGCGAGGGCGCCGATGAGGATGGCGGCGGCGAGGCCGCCGGCCCATGCCTGGAGCGGGATGGTAGCGGGCTCGCCGTGGGCATGGGCGTAGGCGGCGGTGGCGGCGGCGCCGGCGATGACGCCGATGACGCCGCCGGCCAGGGACAGCAGGATGGCCTCGGCCAGGAACTGGGCGCGGATCTGGCCTCTGGTCGCGCCGAGGGCGCGGCGCAGCCCGATCTCGGAGCGGCGTTCGAGGACGGAGATGATCATGATGTTGGCGACTCCGATGGCGCCGACGAGCAGCGCGACCGCGCCGAGGCCGAGGAAAAGGGTGTCGAGGGCGCCCTTGGCGTCGGCCTGGGCGGTGAGCGCGGCCGAAGGCTGGGAGACGTCGACCTGGCCGGAGTTCTCGGGGCTGGCCTGGTCGGCGAGGAGCCGGTCGACCGCGGTGGTGGCGGTCTGGTTGTCCGGGGTGGTGCGGACGTAGATCTGCGAGGGGTGACCGTCGAAGCCGAGGTATTTCCGGGCGGCGGGGAAGCCGACCAGGACCGCGGTGTTGATCTGCGGGGCATAGGCGGCGGGGACCGGGTTGAGGACGCCGGCGACGTAGAACCACTGGCCGGGGCTGCCAACCCAGATCCGCTGCCCGGGCCAGATACGGTCGATGCCCAGCAGCCGGGCGGCCTGGGCGCCGAGCACGGCGACCGGCTCGCGGGCCGTGACGGCGTTCAGGTTGCTGCCCCGGGAGATGGAGGTGCCGGCCACCGCTGGCAGGCCCAGGGTGGCGGCCTCGACACTCAGGCCGTTGGTTTCGATCGAGGGGATGAGCGGCGACTTGTAGGCGCTGACGTTGCCGAGGCTGCCGATGTCTTGCACCGCGATAACACCCGGCAGGCGGGCGATCATGGCCGGCGCCGCTACCGGCAGCTCGGCGGGCTGGCCGGTGAGGGTCTGCCCGCTGGTGACGGTCAGCAGGTTTGTTCCCAGGCGAGCGATCTGGTTCAGCAGTGTCGCGGTCGAGGAGGCGGCTAGGCCCAGTACCGCCACGATCGCGGCGACACCGATCGCGATGCCCAGTGCCGACAGCGAGGCGCGCAGCTTGCGGGTCGCCAGCCCGGTCGCGGCCACGGCGGCCAGGTCGGATGAGCGCAGCCGGCCCGCAGCCGGGGGCTGCACTGTTGTGGTCATGACTGTCCTTCCCGCGGGACCGGGTGTCCGGTGTCGCCGGTGATATGCCCGTCGAGCATCTCGACTCGGCGCCCGGCGTGGGCGGCGACCGTATGGTCGTGGGTGATGATGATGACGGTGGTGCCCTGAGCATGGAGGTCATCCAGCAGGGCCAGGATTGACGCGCCGGTGGCGGAGTCAAGGTTTCCGGTCGGCTCGTCGGCGAGCAGTACCGGCGGAGAGCCGACGACCGCGCGGGCGATGGCGACCCGCTGCCGTTGCCCGCCGGACAGCTGGGTTGGCCGCGCGCTGGCCCGGTGCGCCAGGCCGACCCGGTCGAGCGCGTCCGCAGCGAGTCGCTGCCGGTCGGTGCGGCGGACGCCGGCGTAGAGCAGCCCGTCGGCGACGTTCGACAGCAGGGTCTGGTGCTCGGCGAGGAAGAACTGCTGGAACACGAATCCGATCCGGGCCGCGCGCAGCCAGGCCAGCTGGCGGTCGGTCATCGCTGCGACGTCCAGGCCGGTGATCCGCACGGTCCCGGTGGTCGGCGCGTCGAGGGTACCCATCAGGTGCAGCAGGGTGGACTTGCCGGACCCTGATGGTCCCACGATCGCTACCAGCTCCCCGGCGCCCACTGCCAGGCTGACGTCATCGAGCGCCCGGACCGGGGGTGACGCCGGGTACTCCTTGGACACGTGCGTCAGCTCCAGGACGAGCTCCGGTGGTGATAGCCGGTCTGTCGCTCGGCCGGCCGTAGCGGCTGCCTGCGCGGGCGGGGTCATGACGAGGCCACCACGACGCGCTGCCCGGGAGTCAGCGCGCCGGTCACCTGCACCAGGCCGGAGCTGTCGTCGAAGACGCCCGGCGTCACCGGCACATACCTGCGGGTGCCGCCGGGGCCGGCGACTTCCACCACGTACCCGCCGGGGTGGGCCAGCAGCGCCGTCACCGGCACGGCCAGCGCGTCGCGCGCGGTCTCGGTGGTGATGTTCACCGTCACCGGTGCCTGATCCAGGCTGCCGGCAGCCGCCGGGTCGGACAGCCGCACCGTCACGGGGATCGTCGCGACCGGGCTCTGCCCCTGCTGCGACGCGGGCGTGCTGGTCGCAACGGTGCCCGCTGAGGACACCACGCCCGGCGTAGTCGTCCCGTCCGGCAGGGTGATGCTCACCTCGTCACCGGCCCTGACCTCCGACTCCTGCGAGACATCCAGCGCGATCATCACGACGTGCTCATCGGAGGTCGCCTCCAGCACCGGGCCGGACGCCGGACCGCCCAGGCTGCCGTCCACCTGAGTAACCCGGATGGCAGCCGGCTCGAACACCACCTGGCCGAGCGACAGCGACCCGGCCGGGCCGGAGACGCCCAGGTGCTCCTCAAGCTGCTGCACCCCGGACGCCGTCGCCGGCGAGTAGTAATCCCATCCCGCTGCGGCGACGTCCGCGCTGCCCGCATATCCGAGAGCCACCAGGTCATGGTTCAGCTGGGACACGTCCGCTCCCGTGACCCCCTCGGCCAGCGCCCGCCAGGCGGGCACCGACCCGTACAGGAGCACGACCGGCGACCCGTTGCCGGTCTGGTACAGCACCTGCCCCTGGCTGACGACCTGCCCCGCAGACGGCAGCCAGGTCAGCGTCCCGCCGCCCTGCCCGCCCACGCTGTAGCTGCCCGCGTATCCCAGCGTCGCGGCGACCGGCGTTGTCGCCGCGATGTCTTCCCGTACCACCGGCCGCGTCGCGGTCGCCCGCTGCCTTCCGGCCTCCGGCAGCGCGGCCGACGAAAAGGCCCCCGCATGCCACGCGCCGGCGGCGCCGCCCGCAGCGAGCGCCACTGCCAGCGACACCCCGGCGGCCACCCGCCGGCGCCGCCGCCGCGGCCCCCGCTGAGCGGCCCGTCCGGCCGTCTGCGGCTGGCTCGTCTCGGTGCTGCCGGTAACTGTCCCGCTCATGACACGCCGCCTTCCTGCTGATCCTGCCGTTGCCATCGGCCTGCGACCCGCATCGTCCTCAGCTCCCTGACCCGCTATC
>JBOHCP010000646.1:0-3425 GCA_050698875.1 Streptosporangiaceae bacterium
AGCTCTGGCCAGCTGCCACTAGCCGCTTCGCCGGGCTTCGGGCAGCCATCTGACAGACACCGCGACTCAGACCCGAAGGTCACCAGGCTCGGGCAAGATCATCTCCAACAAAGCTGTCGTGCACCCGTAGCTGTGTGGTCGGCGGCTGTTCGTCGGCGGGTGCCGTTATGGTGAGAGGCATGACAGCGGAGCCAGCGGTTCCGGATCCGGGCGTGCCGTACCAAGTGATCTGTCTTGGTGGCCAGGAGGCGGCGGTTGTACCTCTTGCCGACTTGCGGCGGTTGCAGGCTGTTGAGCGCCTGGCGTCGGCTGAGGTCGTCGAGGCAGCGGAGATTGAGAGTACGCTCGCCGTGCATCGAGAGTGGGTGGCGGCCGGTCGGCCGGGCGCGGTGTCCCATGAGCTCGCGATGGCAGAGTTGCTCGCCGGGTCGTGAGGATTGAGTGGTCGCCGGTGGCACGGGCGTCGGCGCGCAGGTTCATGGCCGACCAGGACGGGATGCGCGCTATCGGCGCTGCGGTCGCGGCGTTAGCTGACGATCCGTTCACGGAGGCAGGCTTCCACGCGGGGGAGTATCACCGTCTGCGTGTTGGTAGTGACCGAGTCGTCTACGTAGTGGAGGCAGACCTCATCACGGTCAGCCGGGTTGACCGTGTCACTGCCTGACAGTTGCAGGTACCGGTCGGACCCAGAACCTGTGCATCGAATGGCCGACGCGGGGGAGCCAGAGTGGGAGCCAGGAGAGGCAGGAGCCAGGCGGCGTCCGGCGGCATTCGGCGACTGTCTTCGCAGGTAGACGCCGCATACAGCCGGGTGGAGCGGCGTGTGGCGGCCAGCCGGAGCTGATTTGGGAGCAGGAGGCCAGAAGGCCGGCTCTTGATGACGCCGCGTAGGCGTGCGGATTCCCGGGGGGACGCGCGCCCTCCGGGTGAGCCGTAGTTGAAAGGCGATGGTCGACCGCTCAGGTGTCAAGCGCGCTCGAAGAGGCGATCTAGGACTTCGGCTCCCTGGGTTAGCGCCGGACGGAGCTCGTGCCGGTATACTCGCTCAGTTACTGCAGTGCCACTGTGCCCTACCAGGCGGGCGATGTCCTCGAGGCTGACTTCGTTGTTGCTGAGCAGGCTGACGAAGGTGTGGCGCAGTTCTCTCGGCGTCCAATCCTCGCCGACTCCGGCGGCCTTGGTAGTGGACCGGAATGAGCGGCGCACGTTATGCGCATCGAGCGGCGTGCCAACCGAGGAGGTGAAGACCAGGTTGCTGTCCTGCCAGAGCGGTCCAGCCTTGAGGCGGGCTTCCGATTGCCGTAAGCGGTGATCGCGGAGCGCGGCGACGGCCTTAGCCGGGAGCTTCAGAACGCGGCGGCTCCTCGGGGTCTTGGTGTCACCCGTAGCCCGGACACTCCGATAGACCGCCAGCGTTCCCGCGTCCAGATCGACGTCGGCCCACAGCAGCGAGCGTAGTTCCTCGGTGCGGAGTCCCGACAGCAGCGACAGCGACACGTAGGCACTCAGTGGCGTCGACTTTGCAGCGTCTAGTACCGTAATCGCCTGTTCGAGAGTTAGCGACTTCGAGGATCGGCCAGGTCGGCCTTTCGGAACTGCCACGAGCGCGGCCACGTTGCGCGCCACAAGATCAGCGGCTTGCGCATGGGTGATCGAACGCTCTAGGACTTGGTGGACTAGGCGCAGCGACCGCGTCGAAAGCGCCGGCGACAGCTCCTCTAGCGCGAATCGAACATGATGCGCGGTGAGGCTCTTGAGCCGGACGGCGCCGAGCCTGGCGACCGCATGCTCGGCCATGCGGGTGTAGTTCTCGACCGTCCCTGCCTGGAGTGCCGTCAGGCCGGTGGCGAGCCAGTCCTCTACACAGGCCCGCACGGTGTACGACGCCAACGGCCGCAGCCCGGCGTCCAGCTCCTGGCGCAGCGCCTTGAGCTTGTCCCGTACCTCGGCCTTCGTGCGGCCGCGGACCTTGTGCCGGATCCTGCGCTGGCCGTCTGCGGAATGCCCTAACGAAGTCGCGCCGATCCAGCGGTTCTTGGAGGCGTCGAAGTAGATGGAGTCATCTCCGTGGCCACGCCGCTGCGTGCTAGCCGCCATGGAACCAGGTTAGCGCTTTGGGCTCCCCTTTTGGCTCCCCTTGGCCCTGCCGTGGGCCTTCGCAAGCCGCCTACCAGTCGGGACGGCGGGATTTGAACCCGCGACCCCTTGACCCCCAGAACAGTGCACTATGCGTTTTGGCCGGTCAGCGGCGTTCAGCTTGGCGGACACGACGTGTCGCCACCTGCGGGCTGTTCACCCGCACGCATAGCGTGTGGTCCCCGAGTGGTCCCCAGGGAGCGCGGCAGCCGACGGTGCTATCATGGGATATCACTTGGAGGTGCTCATGACTGACATGCTGATCCGTGACGTTCCTGATGACGTGGTGGCCGCTGTTGATGCGCGAGCTAGTCGCCTGGGTTTGTCGCGCAGTGAGTATGTCCGGCGTCGGCTGGCCCAGGACGCGGCCTCTGCCGGTGCGGTGGTGAGTACCGAGGACCTGGACCGGTTCTCGGAGTTGTTCGGTGACCTGGGTGATCGGGACGTGATGTCACAGGCGTGGCGGTGACCGACTGGCTGATCGATAAGTCGGCTCTGGTCCGGCTGGCCGGGAGCCGCGATCCGGCACAGTGGGCGGCGAGGATTGAGCGTGGCCTTATCCGGATCGCGACGGTGACGCGGCTGGAGGTCGGATATTCGGCCCGGTCCGGCGCGGATCTTCGCGCAGGGCTGCAGCGCCCGCCGTTGTCGGCGATGCCAGTGGAGTATCAGACCCCCGCGATTGAGGACCGGGCTGTGGAAGTGCTGACTCTGCTGGCTGACCGCGGTCAGCACCGAGCCCCATCGATCCCCGACCTCATCATCGCCGCCACAGCAGAGGTCGCCGGCCTTACCGTCCTGCACCTCGACAAGGATTTCGAGATCATCGCCAGCATCACCGGACAGCCCGTCGAACGGCTCGAGGTCACTTAGCAATCGAGAATCAGAGGCCCGCCGCGCGGCAGGAGGGGAAGTTCTGAGCAGTAATTACTATCGCGTCAGCGTCCCAGGCCTGCAGACCTACACCGCAGCCGGCGACGTGTCCACAGATCCCGCGCTCACGCACATACCTATCAGCGCCACTTCTCTTCAAGAGATCCTTGACATTATGTACAGGATAGGCCAGGAGGCTTATTCATAAGCCCTATTTGAGCGACTGGGCGATTCGCATTCTGCGCGGCCGGCCCAACGGCCCAACGGCCTGCCCGGCCGGTATCCGGAATTCTTGTAATAACCAAAGCTTTACGTGTCGGTGCTTGGATAAGACAACGGCTCCAGCCATTAATACCGCAATAGCTAATAGCGGGAACTCATGGAGGAGCCGTTGCGGTACGAGACTCTCACAGGGC
>JBOHCP010000647.1:0-3424 GCA_050698875.1 Streptosporangiaceae bacterium
CCCGCCGCCCTCATCGCCCTGGCCATGCTCACCCTCGGCGGTATCCGGCCCGCCCTCCCCGGAAGATGATCACCGAACCACCCACGGAACCGGCAGGAGGGCCGCAATTTGGACCAGTGCGGCGACGACCCGTGGGCCGACGTGCGGGTCCTGCGCGCCGAAGAGCCGCGGCTGCTGGAAATAGCGTAGGACTTTACGCCAATCGGGGAGTGTGCTGCGGGTCGAGATCACAGCGGCCGCAGCCGGGCATACTCGGCTCATCATCGATCACCGGGGACTCGGCACTTCGACAACCGGGTACGGGGCCGGGTGGCAGGCCTATCTGGACGGCAGACTGCGCGCCGAGATTGGCATAGCGGCCGCCGAGAGCTGGGACACCCTGTTCGCCCGTGCACTACCGGCCTGGCAGCAGCGGGACGCGAGCCTCGCCTGACCGGAAAATGGCGTCTGCTTGAGCGCGGCAGCGAACGTCAGCTGGGGGTTTGACGTGCGCCTATGCGGCCGGGGCGAGTGTCACGGTGTAGCCGAGGGCTTCGAGCTGGCGGACGTGGTCGCGGGTCTTGCGGTTCTTGTTGATCCTGGTGTCTTAGTAGCCAGCGCCGAGGTCGTGGTAGCGGGCGGTGCGGTCGGCGAGCAGGTGCCAGACGATGACGAGGATGGATCTTGCGACGGCGACGAGGGCTTTGAGCTTGCCGCGCCGGGCGGGCCAGGCGCCGGTAGCGCTGGCCGGGGAAGGTGTCGGTGCGGGCTGCTGCGGCGGCAGCCGAGCCCGGGATGCCCTTGAGGTAGGGGTTGCCGTTGCCGGTGCCGGCGGAGTGGCTGCGGTTGCCGGATTGCACCGTGCGGGGGCTGACCTTGGCCCAGGACACTAGGTGACCGGCGGTGGGGAACACCTCCATCCGCAGGCCGACCTCGGCGATGATCACCTGGGCGGCGTCGCGGCCGATGCCGGTGATCTCGTCGAGCCGGTCGATCGCGGGCAGTACCGGGGAGCCGGGCGCGTGGCCCGCGCCGCGGCCGGTGGTGTCGTCGGGGTCCACGCCCCAGGCTTCGGGGATCGCGGCGATCAGCTCCTCGATCCTGGTGGTGAGCGTGGCGACCTCGGCGGTCAGGGCATCGATCTGGTCCAGCAGCATCCGGGCCAGCTCACCGTGGCGGGTGTCGAACCGGCCGGTCAGCGCCTGCGTCAGCCTGGCCTGCTTTCCCTTCATCCGGCCGCGGGCCAGGCCGGCCAGCACCTGCGGGTCGCGCTCACCGACGATCAGCGCCTCGACCATGTCGCGGACCGACTTGGTGTCGATGCCTGACGCTGTGGTCTCAGTTGATGCGCGACAGGTGGGCTAGGAAACGTTGCTGGTCTTGCGGGACCAGGCCCGTTGGTTTTCAGGCTGGGGATGGGCCGTGTGGTGGTCGGGTGACGGTGCGGGGTCCTCCTTCGGTCTCGACGGCCGCCCCGATTCGCAGCGTTCAGTACGCTCTGTCGATTCGCTGCTGCTCAGATCGCTCGAACCTCGGCGAGCCGCTTGACTGCGAACTGGTCGGTCCCGCTGGGGTCCCAGCAGACGGCAGCTTCCCATGCGGCCCGCGCTTGCGCGGCGATGTCGTACGCGTTGTTGCCGACACCGGCGGCGTTGTGCGGCAGCGCCAGGTCGAGGTCGGGGACGTCGACGTGCGACTCGTCCCAGTCGATCATCGCGACGCGATCCGCGGTCATGCGGATGTTGCCCGCCCCGCGGCCTGATCACCTTGCAGCCATCCAGGCCGGTCACGATGCGCCTCTCCCGCCGGTGCTGACATCACCTTGCGCCGCGCGTCGGGCTCGCCCGCGGCACAACGTCGAGCTGATGCGGGCTCCCAGGCAACGATCGCGGCTGCTGGTCAGTTTCTCGAGCATGTCAGCGCCGGCCCGGCCATGATCGTCCTGGCGGGGTGACTGGACGCATCGTGTTGCCGCACCTGTTCAATGGCTGCCACCTGGCCCGGCCCGCGGCGGCCATCGCGGACAGCGGCCGGAGACCGCGGATGGCTCGTGCTAGCCACAATCGCTGTGCGAATGGTGGATGCCGGCGAAAGCCTGACTGCAGTCCGGTAACCGGAGCGGACGCAAAGTAATGCAATTCCACTTGCAGAGGAGCCATCGGGCAGTGCTCTGCGTCCAATCCGCATGAGGCTAAGCCATGCGGTTAGCGGTAGTTGCATTCTGGCGGTCATCATGGCAGCGGGTGCATGTGGTTCGCGGTCCGCCGGCACTCCGGACAGGCCGGCGGCCTCCAGTACTCCGGCAGCCGCAGGGACCCCGGCATGCGGGAGCGGATCAGGTTTCGCGCTGTCGCTGGTGTCGGATCGTGGCGGCCAGCCAACCCCGGTCCGCGCGGCCCAGTGGTTCGCACGGCACGGCGGCGTGCCGGGCATTCCAGCCGATGGATGGCGTGAGATCCGCCGCGAGGACAGGGGCGCGCTGGTCGCTTCCGGTGCAGTCACACTGCACGTCGTCCAGGGTCCGGACCGGACATGGCAGGTTGACAGCGGCGAACGCTGCGCGGGCCAGCGCGGCTAGCTGCCGCGGCAGCCAGACATCTGGAGCGCTGCCGGGTGCGCATGTGCCCCGGCAGCCACGCTTGCTTGCGCTTCCGCATTGTCGAGAGAATATGAAGCTGCCCGTCATTCCCTTCTGTGCGTGTCCGGGGGACCGGGAACAGGTACTGGTAGCTGCCAGGGGTCGCCGCCGTGAAGCTGAGCGCTCCGGCTTGCAGGCGCTTCGCGCTTTTACCAGGCCGAAGGGAGAGCAGCCTCCCTTTCACCCCGTCGCTGTCAGCGAGGCGGCCTCCGCTGCCATCCAGGCCGCTGGCGTGGTGAGCCCGGCCTGGCCCGGAGGTGGGCGCCACGCCAGCCGTCCTGGCCTCGCTTATGCATTGACTCGGCGGTTCATCGATGGCCAGCGCACTCGAGCCGCCTCGATGGCGAGCGCAGTTGCCCACGGACTCCCCCGACCCGCGCTTCCAGGCGGGCGACAGGACCAGTCGCATAACCGCTAGGGGGTCAGCACCAGCTCAGCACGCGGCTGGGAACTGGTGGGCACCAACCAGGAATAACGGGCAAACGGCCGACCGCCAGAAAACGAAGTTCACGGGCCGCTTCAAGATCCGCGCCAGCGCCATGACATGCGGTTATTACCGCACGTCAAGCCCGGTAACGGCCCTACCGATGATCATGCGCTGAATCTCGCTCGTTCCTTCAAATATCGTGAAGCTCGTGGAGGTGCGTGCAGTTTCCGCAGGTAGATGGCCTGATAACTAGCCGCATGTCAGCACCAACTCAGTCTGTGGGCCTTAACGGCGTGAGGTTCCCGCGAAACGTGGGGTGGCCGGCCTGGTAGGGGTGGTCACGGGCCGGCGTGTCTGGCGGTGGGGTGTGCTGCCCGTGC
>JBOHCP010000648.1:0-3418 GCA_050698875.1 Streptosporangiaceae bacterium
GGCACGAGGTCTTCCGGGATCTGGAGGACACTGATTTTTTCCAGGCAGCCATCCGGTTTGCCGAGCAGATGCGCCAGGTCCGGGTTCATCTGGACCAGCTGGCCAAGATGCACTCTGCCCGGCAGCGCGAGGGCTGGTTCCTGGACGCGGCGGCGATCTACTGCGACGCGGTACGTGCGCTGGCCGCCGACCTGAACGCGCGGCCGGTCACCTCACGCGGCCTGACGGAGTTCCGTGCCTACCTGGCCGGCTACATCGGCTCCGCAGGGTTCGCCCGGCTGGCGGCCGACACCGCGGACCGCAAGAGCGATCTGGCCGCCATCACCTACCAGGTCCGGATCAAGGGACCGCGGGTGGAGGTCAGCCGGTACGACGGCGAGCCGGACTACAGCGCGGAGATTCAGAACACGTTCGAGCGGTTCCGGCAGGGCGCGGTGAAGGACTACCGGGTGGAGTACCGCACCTGGCCGGGCATGACGCACGTCGGCGCGCAGATCGCGGAGCTGGTGGCGCGCCTGTACCGGGAGGAGTTCGCCGCGCTGACCGCGTACTGCCGGGAGCACGCCGGGTTCGCCGACGCGGTGGTCTGCCAGTTCGACCGGGAGCTGCAGTTCTACCTGGCCTATCTCGATTACATCCGGCCGCTGCGTTCTGCGGGGCTGGCGTTCTGCTACCCGGACCTGGCCGCCGGTTCGAAGGACATCTTCGCCGGCGACACCTTTGACCTGGCGCTGGCCGCCAAGCTGACCGCGCAGGGCAAGCCGGTGGTCACCAACGAGTTCCACCTGTCCGGGCCGGAACGGGTGATCGTCGTATCCGGGCCGAACCAGGGCGGCAAGACAACCTTCGCCCGGACCTTCGGCCAGCTGCATCACCTGGCCTGCACCGGCTGCCCGGTTCCGGGAAGCGCGGCCCGCCTGTTCGTCTACGACCAGATCTTCACCCACTTCGAGCGCGAGGAAGACCTCGACGACCTGACCGGAAAGCTCGAAGACGACCTGCTGCGGATCCAGAAAGCCCTGCTGGCCGCCACGGAAGACAGCATCGTCATCATGAACGAGATCTTCACCTCCACCACCGTCGCCGACGCCCGGTTCCTCGGCGAGAAGGTGCTCGCCAAAGTCATCGAGCTGGACCTGCTGTGCGTATACGTGACCTTCATCGACGAGCTTGCCACGGCCGGACCCACCGTGGTCAGCATGACCAGCACGATCGTCCCCGACAACCCGGCCGAGCGCACCTACAAGGTGGTGCGCAAGCAGGCCGACGGGCTGGCGTTCGCCCTGGCCATCGCCCGCAAGCACGGTGTCACCTACGACCAGCTCAAAGGAAGGCTCGGCCCGTGAAGGCCCGCCTGCTCTACCGGGACGCTGACATCGACATCACCGCCGACCTGCCCGGCCACAGCGACGACCTGATCCAGGACCTGGAACTGGCCACGGTCCTGCAGACGATGGCGGCCGGAGACAAATTCCTGCACGACATCTCGACGCGCGTGATGCTCGCCAGCCTCACCGACCCCGCTGACATCCGCTACCGCCAGCACATCCTGGCCGACTGCATCGCACAGCCGGAGATCATCAGGCAGATGTACGGCGTCGCCGTCGGCGCCCTGGCCGACAAGCGCAAAGTGTGGGGTTTCTGGCCGTCGCAGCGGCCCACCTCGATCCTGTCCGGCGCGGTCAGCCAGCTCGAAGTGCTGATCGCCCGGCTCCGCGAGCTGCGCCATGTCGCCGACGACCACGCCGCCAAGTTCACCTCCGACGGCATGGTCACGCTGCTGCGGTCGCTGCGGCGTGACCTGGACGACGAGTACTTCGAGGCGCTCAGCGGCCACCTCAGGCAGCTGCGGTTCCGAGCCGGCGAGCTGATGAGCGCCCAGCTCGGCCGGGACAACAGCAGCATCAACTACGTGCTGCGGTCCGGCCGCTCCCGGCGCGGCTGGAAGGAGCTTGTCGGGATCGAGCCCCGGTCGGTCTACTCCTTCACCATCCCGCCCCGCGACGAAGCCGGAGCACAGGCCCTGGAGGACATGGCAAGCCGCGGCATCAACCTGGTCGCCAACGCCGCGGCACAGTCCGCTGACCATGTGTCCAGCTACTTCACCATGCTGCGGGCCGAGCTCGGCTTCTACGTCAGCTGCCTCAACCTCCACGACCAGCTCACCGCCCGCGACCAGCCGGTGACCTTTCCCGACCCGGCACCGTGGAGCCCTGCGGTGTTCTCGTGCGAGGACCTGCGCGACGCCAGCCTGGCGCTGCGGACGGAGACCGTCGTCGGCAACGACGTCAACGCCGACGGGAAGCAGCTGGTCATCATCACGGGCGCCAACTCCGGCGGGAAATCAACGTTCCTGCGCAGCACCGGACTGGCCCGGCTGATGATGCAGGCCGGCATGTTCGTCACCGCCCGGTCGCTGCGAGCCAGCACCTGCGCACAGATCTTCACCCACTTCATCCGCGAGGAAGATCCCGACATGGTCAGCGGCCGCCTCGATGAGGAACTGAAGCGGATGAGCGTCATCGCCAGCCAGATCGGCCCGCAGACGCTGGTCCTATTCAACGAGTCGTTCGCGGCCACCAACGAGCGGGAAGGCTCCGAGATCGCGCGCCAGGTCGTGCGCGCGCTGCTCGGAGCCGACATCAGGGTCGTCTTCGTCACCCACCAGTTCGACTTCGCCGACAGCTTCCACCGCCAGCTCGCCGACACGACGCTGTTCCTGCGCGCCCCGCGGCATCCCGGCGGGCAGCGGACCTACAAGCTCACCGTCGCCGAGCCCCTGCGCACCAGCTACGGCCAGGACATCTACTACCGCATCGGCGGCTGGCTCGGCGAGCAACGCGAGGCCGCTGCCGCAGGATGAGGTCTGCGATTGCGGCAGCGACACTGCGGAAAGTCCTCCCTGATGGCCGCCGCGGCGGCCTGCTCGCCAATCGGGCGGTCAGGCACCGCGGCGCGATCCGCCCAGCGCTTCCCGCGCGATCTCGCGCACGCGCAGCGGCCCAGACTGGCTCAGTCGTACCAGCCATGGCCGCAGCGAATCTGGTCCGCTGATCGCGATCACGCTGAGCAGCGCCTCCGCCCGCAGGTAGACATCGGCTCCCGCCTCAACCACCGCACGCAGTGCCGGGGCGGCTTCCGGTGCCCTCAGCCGGCCGAGACTCCGCGCGGCCATGACAGCCCGGTCTCCGTCGGGATGACCCAGCGCCCAGATCAGGCTGTCCGTCCAGGACATCCCGGCAGGCGACTCAACCGGCTCGCCGCACACCACGCAGGGGCCTTGCACTTCCTCAGAATGGCTGTAGGTAGGGTGGCGGATTTGATTTCGCCGGCGTGTCTTCCGGTGATCCGCAACCGGGTTCGGCGAGGCTTTGGCGCGTCTTGCCGCCGGACCCCGGCCTGGCTCTGGGTCTTGCTG
>JBOHCP010000649.1:0-3413 GCA_050698875.1 Streptosporangiaceae bacterium
GCCCTCGACCGCTCGGCCAATGCCCGTATCTACACGATGCTGGCCGAGTGGCCTGCCGTGCAGCAGGCTGTCTCGACGCTCCCGTCGTGGATGCGCGCACGCATCCGGTGGTGGATCGCCGACCCGACCGGCGTTCCCCACGTGGTTCCCGGTGCCAGCGCCACCCAGTGGTACTGGGGACCGAGCTACGACCTATCCACCGCGAATCCGGGCTTCTAGACCAGGTGCTCCTGGCCGTAGTGCGCCGCCAGGATGTCGTCTCCGAAGTCACTGCGCGGACGCCGCAGGACCGTGTGCGCGTGGTTGCCGTCCAGGGTGGTGTTGTCGTACTCGATGAGCAGATCGTCACCCTGGACGCGGTAGTAGTGCCGGGTGCCGGGCGACGCGGGTCCCTCCCAGGCGAAGTACAGCTCGGCGCCCGCGATCCGGTTGGCCTCCCGGCCCGCCAGCTCAGGCACCAGCCGGTCAAGGTAGAGGGCGACCAGCTCGCCGAGCAGCGCCCTGGCGGTGAGGCCGAGGCTCGCCGCCGCGACGCCGAGCGGCTGCAGCTCCGGTTCCGCGCGCGGCCGGGTGGCCGTCCGGATGTCAGCCGGGGCCTCGTCGGCCACCACGGCCAGCGCCAGGCCGTCGGCGTCCAGGGAGTTCAGGAGCGCCTGGCCGAGATCCTCTTCGGGAGCCAGCGGGCGGGACACGGTCCGGCCCCCGTAGCTCACCCGGGCCGGGTTTGCGCCGAGGAAGACCGGCGCCGGCGAGACGTCGGCACCGAGGACGGTCATGGTCACCGACACGTGGTGGCCCTCGAACCGCCACGACCACGGCTCCTGTCCGGCCGGGTCCCCGAACACGGCCACCCAGTAGTCGCCGATGTGCCGGCGCAGCGCGCCCTGTTCCCGTCGATCGAGCACCTCCTCCAGCGCCACGATGGCCATGACCTGGGCGAACGCCCGGTCGCTCAGCGCTGTGGCGAGCAGCCTGTGCGCCGCCTTGCGGCCGTCTGTCGTCAGCATCGCCAGGCAGGCTCCCGGCCGCGGCTCCGGCCGGTACTCCAGCCAGCGCCGCGCCGCGTCATCGGCGAAGGGAAGGCACGCGAGCGCGCGCTGGTCGTCGTCGAGCTGCCGGAGCAGGGTGGTCGCAGCCCGGCGCATCTGGCCGGCGATACCGTCATCGCTCATATCCCCGGTATAGCAAGATGTCGCGTGCTGGCATAGCGGCTCTCCGGGCGCCAGCCGGGCGAGCTAGCCGGCCGAGCCGGCTGACACCAGCACCGCTCGCTGGTAGAGCGCGGCGAGGTCGGCGGCGAACCGCGCGGCGTAGGACACCGATGCGGTGTAGCCACCCTGCTCGTATCCGCCGATCACGCCGATCACCATGTCGACGCCGTCAGTCGCCGCTTCTCCCGTCGCGCCGAAAGGGACCCCCTGGGCCAGCAGCGGACTGCCACTCGTGCCGTCCGTGAAGCCGTCGCAGTCGAACTCGAACTGGGTGGGGCTGACGGCCGCGACGGTGTTCTCGCAGCTCACCATCGTGTCCACGGTGTCCGGGTAGCCCGCGACCTCGACCGTCCCCTCGGCCGGGGTGCTGATGCCGAGGGTCTCGCCACCGGTGCGGTCCTCGACCGGAACCGTGCTGCCTGGCTGGGCGACCACCAGGAACGCGAAGTCGTCGTCCGCGTCGCCCGACGTCCGCCACCGGCCGTCCTCGATCACCTGGGTCACAGTCCAGGCCCCGTACGGCGCGTGCCCGGCCGAGTAATCCGGCACAAAAGCCACCTGTCGCGCGAGCTGCCCCTGCATGCAGTGGGCGGCCGTCACGGCCAGGTCGCCGGCCGGGCTGTCGACGACGCTCGCGGTGCAAAAGTGGTTCTGCAGCTGGCCCGAGGGCGAAAGGGTGAACAGCGCGCCGATCGTAGTCTTCTGGCCGTACGTGGCGAGGTGGCCAGGGATCGTGATCGAGCTGCGGGCGGGCGGGCTGAGCGCAACGCCGACCACTACGGCTGCCGCCACGGTGAGTCCGATGAGGGCGGGTCGCAGGCCCCGCAGGCGCATCCGCCCTCCTTCGCCATCGACCAGGCTTGTCCGCGCCTGCGAACACCCTCGGTGCTTGAATTGTCACCTTCAGTACTGCGCTGCTCGGTCATGATAAGGTCATGGCCCTGTGCTGAAGCCGTAAAAAGCCTGAGTATTGCCACAATAAACGCTGGTAACGAAACGGTCTAGATGCCCGCTACGATGCGACCCGGGCGGTGGCGGACCGGAACAGGGTCTCCTGGGCGATCCCGGCGCACAACGCCCCGTCCCGGCTGAAGATCCGCCCGGTGTAGCTGGCGCGGCCGCCGCAGGCCATTTCGGGCTGCAGGTCTATGAGCACCCAGTCGTCGAGCGCCACCGGGCGGTACAGCCAGAGGGCGTGGTCGATGCTGGTCAGTGGCCCGCCGATGACCAGGCCCGGCACCGCGGAGTGGCCGGTAAACATGTCAGAGATGTAGGTGAGCGCGCACGCGTGCGTGATGTCACCGTCCAGCGGGTGCCGCGACCGCACCCAGATGCGCGACGGCCACGGCTGGCCGGGTTGCGGCTGGCTAGGGACGCGAATCTGCACGCCGTGCATGGGCCCGCGCCGCACGCTGTCCGGCAGCTCCTCGGGCGCCGCTACCTGCGGTGCCGTATGTGCCTGGTAGGCCGGCCCGTCCTCGGACCGGTGGAACGACGCCGCCATGTTGAAGATGACCGTGCCGTGCTGGACGGCGATGACCCGGCGATTGGAATACGAGCCGCCGTCGCGGTCGCGGCTGACGGTCAGCAGCACCCGCTGCGAGGCCTCACCGCGGCTGAGGAAGTAGCCGTGCAGCGAGTGTGGCTGCCGTCCGTCGGGCACGGTCTGCGCGGCCGCCCGCAGGGCCTGGGCCGCCACCTGGCCACCGAACAGCCCGGCCGGCTCGGAGCTCACCACCACGGTGCGGAACAGGTCGTCCTCGATCCGCTCCAGGGTCAGCAGCTCCGGCAGGCTCGTGTCGGCGGTGACCACGATTGGTTCGGCCTGGCTTGTCATGGCGCATTGATACCACAGCGCCGGGCGGGAGCTGACCGGCCGAAGCCGGGGCTAGCCGTGGGCTAGCCGGTGTTCTGCAGGCCGGCGGCGACGCCGGCCGCGGTCAGCAGCAGGAACCGCTCGAGCGCCGCATGCTCCCGCGGGTCGGTGCAGCCGCGGATGGCGGCGAGCGCCCGCAGCTGCAGGTGCGACAGCGCGTCCACGTACGGGTCCCGGAGCGCAACGGCGCGGGCCAGCACGGCCCGGCCTGCAAGCAGCCGGTCATGGCCGGCTACCGCCAGGACCAGCTTCCTGGTCAGGTCGTACTCCGCCAGCAGCTGCGCGCCGAGTCGCTCGTTTCCGCCGAGCGCGATGTACCGCACGGC
>JBOHCP010000650.1:0-3410 GCA_050698875.1 Streptosporangiaceae bacterium
CTCCCGCTGCCGAGCGCGCCACCTTCTGTCGCCTTCTCCTATCGCTGGCTCGACGGCGCGGCGGAACCAGCTGATGCTCTCGATCCACATCCACCGAAGTCGGGTCGGGAGCACACGAGGTGATGATGTCTGACGGTAGGGCCGAGGGCCTTTATTCCGCAGGTTTCCCGGTCGGCTGTGCCACGCCTGGTGACCGTGGTCAGCTCATTCCTTCTCCTGCTCCCGCCGCCTCGAACCGGGCGGGCGGTTCTCCCGCGCCCGGCTCACCCACGCCGTTCACCGGCGGCCTGCGGTCTTTCCCGCCAGGGCTTGCTCGCCCTGGGCGGGACGACGATTCCAGACACGCTGATCAGGCCGCAGTAGCTGACCGACTGGCAGGCGACCACGTTCAGGCCGAAGCGCCGCCCGCGTTTGTGCCGCTTCCCGATGAAGATCGCACGCCGCTCTATCGCGTCTTCGCCGGTCACACCCGGCTTGGGAATCAGCACCCCGCGCGCGGGCAGCGGCCGGTACCGGCCCTCCCTGAGTTCGGCGGCCAGTTCGCCCACGAGCAGGAACACTCCGTACTCGCGTTCGATCTGGTCCAGCGTGGTCTTGTCTATGCCGGGTGCGCCGTTATTCGCGCGCGCCGCCACCCACCCGCGCCACAGAACGTCCCTGCGCAAGACCTCGTCCCACAGCGCGTGGAATCGACGTCCGGGATCGGCCCTGGCCGTCCGGTACAGCGCGTGCTGCACGGCACGCACCTCATCCAGCCGAGAACGTCGGCTGGCGGCGGGACTAGCCGACGCAGCGGCACTCACCGGGCACCTCCATCTGCCTCAGCGCGCATCGACGAAGCAGGGGCCCTTCCCTCACCGCCGGTTACGTTGTCCGGCCGGCTCAACCGGTACTACCCCCTCCGACGCCCACCTGGCCCGCTCCCACTTCCCGGCTCATCACCGGTTATAGGTCGCGGCGCTCCACCCAGACTCCGCAGCCAGGTGGGCCGGGGAGGGCCTCTCCAGTTTCCGCCGCCACTGTCTGAACGTTCCGCGCCCCTTACGCCGGGGGATCCGTCACGGCTGCACCTTCAGGATCTTCACCGTTTCCATGGCCTTCGCCCTTCTCCTCCGGGCTCGGCATCCCCTCGTCCCCGCCATACGGCGAGGTCAGTTAACGACGCGGCAGGCTTCGCTTCACGCTACGGACCGCTCAGTTGCACACCCCCGAACCGGGGTGCTCGACGCTGGGCTCCGGCCCCGCCCGTTTCCAGACGACACCGCCAGCCTGCTACCGGGCCTCCTGACAGCTACCCGGACCGGACTTGCACCGGCAATCGACGACGAGCTTACGAGTCAGTCGTCATCCACTCATTCGATCAACCACCAATCCCTACTGGACGCACAAGGGACCCACAATGAGCGAGCGCCATCCCACGGGGGCAGCCCTGGCTGCGCTGCTGCCCCTGGCTGCGCTGCTGCTCGCCCTGGTCACCGCGTGCTCCAGCCCTGCCCAGCCCCGCGCGGGCTCCCGCGAAAGCGCCGACACTCAGCCCGGTCACCCGGCGTCGAGTGTGGCCGCTAGCAAGCCGAGCGCGCCCGCCGGTAGCGGCTCCGTGACTACCGGCGGCCCCCCCGCCGGATGCAACCGGGCGACGGAGCGAGTCTCCACCGCGGCCCAACTCACGGCCGCGCTGGCCAACGCGAAGCCAGGCACGACGATCACCATGGCTCCGGGCGTGTACCAGGGTGACTTTGTCGCCACCGCGTCGGGAACGAGCAGCGCCCCGATCTCCCTCTGCGGCACCAGGAGCGCCATCCTGAGCGGCCTGAGTGTGACATCGGGCTACGCGTTCTATCTCGACCATGCCTCGTGGTGGCAGCTCGACGGCTTCACCGTGACCGGCGGCCAGAAGGGCGTGATGGCCGACGCCTCCGACTACGACGTCATCTACGGCCTGTACGTGCATGGTGTCGGCGACGAGGCCATACACCTGCGATCGTTCAGCAGTCACGACGTCGTCAGCCACAATCTGGTCCGCGACACGGGGCTGCACGTTCAGTTTTACGGCGAGGGAATATACGTCGGCTCAGCCCACAAGAACTGGTGCAGATACACCGGGTGCAATCCCGACGGGAGCAATGACGACACGATCATCGATAATGACATCGCAGATACGACCGCCGAGAACATTGACATCAAGGAAGGCACTAGCGGCGGCACGATAGCCGGGAACACCCTCGACGGCGCGGGCATGGTCGAGTCGGCCGCCACCGCTTGGATCAATGTGAAGGGCAACTACTGGACGATCGTTGACAACGTCGGGGTCGATTCCATTCGCGATGGCTATCAGGTGCACCAGGTCTACCCTGGCTGGGGCATCGGGAACACGTTCCAGAACAACAAAGCGACGCTCAGCGGCACTGGCGTCGGATTCTACGTACAAAGCCATAACCTGCAGACTTTTGTCGGCTGCAACAACGAAGTTACCGGCGCCCAGCTGTCAAACCTGCAGTGCCAGTCAACTTAGCTTAGCCGAAAGGAATCGAACCGTGAGCTTGGCATTCCCACGCCTGCGGCTGACCGTGATCGGTGCCGGTTACCTTGGCCTGACTCACGCGGTCTGCATGGCCGAACTAGGCCACGACGTCCTGGCCATTGACGTTGACCCGGCCAAGGTCGCAACCGCGGCAAGCGGGATACTTCCGTTTTTCGAGCCGGGACTCGAGCCACTGCTCCGGAAGAACCTGGAGGCTGACCGGCTGCGATTTTCCACCTCGCATGCCGAGGCGGGCGAGTTCGGCGACATTCATTTCCTCTGCGTCGGGACGCCCCAGGCTGCCGACGGGTCCGCCGACCTGCGTTACGTGCACGCCGCAGCCGACGCGCTCGCGCCGCATCTCAGCCGGCGATGCCTAGTCGTCGGCAAGTCCACGGTCCCCGTCGGCACGGCCCGCCGACTGACGTCGCGCCTGACGAGCCAGGCGCCTGCGGGCGACCAGGTCGAGCTGGCCTGGAATCCCGAATTCCTTCGGGAGGGCACGGCCGTCCAAGACAGCATGTCACCCGACCGCCTCGTGTTCGGCGCCACGTCGTCATGGTCAGCGGACCGGCTCAGGGATACCTACGCCCAGCAGCTGTACAACGGCACGCCCTGCCTGGTGATGGACCTGGAGACGGCCGAGCTGGTCAAGGTCGCGGCGAACTCGTTCCTCGCGACGAAGATCTCCTTCATCAACGCGATGGCCGAGATGTGCGAGGCCGCCGGCGCGGACGTGATCCGGCTAGCCGCAGCCCTGGCGGGAGACGAGCGGATCGGCGGCCGGTTCCTGTCTCCCGGCCTGGGCTTCGGCGGCGGCTGCCTGCCGAAAGATATCCGGGCTTTCCGGGCAACCGCACGAGCGCTCGGTGTCGGCTCGATTGACAGC
>JBOHCP010000651.1:0-3403 GCA_050698875.1 Streptosporangiaceae bacterium
GCTTGACACCACCCGGCTCTGCCACTACGCCGGCGACCCGGCCGCCCGTCCCTGCTGCCAGCTCACCGCCCTCGTGCGCCGCGGCGGCGTGGCGCTGTGCGCCTCGTGCGACGCCCGCCGGTCCACGCTCGGTAAGGGCCAGCCCGCCACCGCGCTGCCCGCCGGACCGCCCGTCGACCCGCTGGAATGGATCACCACCGCCACCGCCCGGCTGCGCGCCGCCGAAACCGAACTTGCCGCCGCGGCAGCTCGCGCCCGCCAGCACGGCCACTCGTGGGCGGCGATCGGGGACCGCCTGGGCATCACCCGCCAGGCCGCCCAGCAGCGTTTCGGATCGCCAGCCCAAGGGTCCCACGGGACCGGACGCCCACGAGACAACAACCATCCCGCGGCAGTGGGGCCAGAACTGAGGAGAACTACCGCCACTCAAGCCCGCCAGGGTGGGGCCAGAACTGAGTAGAACAGTGGGGCCAGTTCAGGTTGACACAGCCAGCAGACCGGACACCACCGGGGACGGCGGCCGTGGTGACCCGGACCCTCGCCCTCGCCGAAGTCGCCGGCCTCCCGGCGGTCACCGACCTGGTCACCGCCGGGCAGGCGCTCGGGCTGGGCCGGACCAAGGCTTATGAGCTCGCCCGCGCCGGGCAGTTCCCCTGCCCCGTCATCCGGGCCGGGAAAACCTGGCTGGTCCCCACCACCGGGCTGCTCGCCCTCCTTGGCCTGCCCGTCCCCGGCGCCGGGCGCCCGGGCGGCGATCACGGTGAACCATCCGCCCCCCGGGCGCAGCGAAGGTAACGGCAGGAGCAAGCGGCTGCAGGACGCCTGCAGGACGCCTGCCCGGACACGATCGCTACGGCCGCGCGCATCCGCGACACGGACACAGGAAGCCGGCCAGACGTGAGATCCGCGGCCTGCAAGGCGCCAGCCCGGCAGGCTTGACAGCCCGCCGCCAGCCGAGCGTGGATGCACCGGACCAGCGGATTCCAGGGGCACCCGAACGCCCTTCTGCGGCAGCAGCCGCAGAACGCGGCCGGCGCGGCCGTCCCCGGAACGGATGCCGGCCGCCCGGCAGGAATGCCTGCCCCATGGCTGCCGACTGCCCGCATCCCGCTGGCCGTTCCCAGGCAACACCCCAGAGACGAGAGGTAAACCCATGGCTGCGGGAACCACCTACAAGCAGTGCGGGTGCCGCGACGATGACGATAAGCGGCTCGGGCAGCAATGCCCGAGGCTGCGCCGCGGTAACGGCAGCTGGAGCCCCGGCCACGGCCACGGCCGGTGGTACTACCAGCTCGAACTCCCGCCGCGCGCCGACGGCGCCCGCCGTGCCCCGCTGCGCCGCGGCGGGTTCGGCACCCAGGCCGCTGCCGAGCAGGAGATGGGCCAGGCCCGGGAACTGCTCGCCATCGCCGCCGCCGGTGACACCGAGACCGCCATCCGGATCGCCGACGCCATCACCAAGTCCGTCCGGGAGACCCGGCAGCTGCCCGACTCCGCCCGGGTCCGCAAGGCCGTCGGCGGCGGCCACGACCCCGCCGTCCGCCCTCCCACGGTCGGCGAATGGCTGGAGGAATGGCTGGCCGCCAAGAAGGGCCCGCGGCCCGGCACGGTGCGCAGCTACGCCGGCCACATCCGGCTGTATTACCAGCCGCACATCGGCTACATCAGCATCGACCGGCTCCGGGTCACCGACGTCGCCTCGGTGTTCGAGGCCATCGAGGACTTCAACGAGGCGATCACCGAAGCCCGCACCAGCGGCGACCCGGCGCGGCGGGCCGGCGTCAAGGGCCGCCGCCTAGTCGGGCCCGCCACCCGGCAGCGGATCCGCGCCACGCTGCGCTCGGCGATCAGCACCTACATGAAACAGCACCAGGGCATGCTCCTGGCCAACGTCGCCTCCCTCGTCGAACTGCCCTCCGGGGACCGGCCCAGGCCCCTGGTCTGGACCGACGAACGCGTCCGCGCCTGGCAGCAGGACTTCGAGGCCCGGCTCGCCGGCGCGCGGGCACGCGCGAACGGCAGGCGGGTCAGCCCGCTCGACATCTGGGTGTCCACCCCCCGCCCGTCCCGGGTCATGGTGTGGACCCCGGCCCAGACCCAGGTCTTCCTCGCCAGAGCCGCCCGCCACCGCCTGTACGCGATGTGGCGGCTGATCGCCTCACGCGGGCTGCGCCGCGGCGAGGGCTGCGGCCTGCGCCGCACCGACACCGACCTGCGCGCCGCCGTCACCACCATCCGCTGGCAGATCACCCAGCTCGGCTGGGACACCGCGCAGGGCGCCCCGAAGTCTGACGCCGGGGAGCGGCAGGTCGCCCTCGACGCCGACACCGTCGACGACATCCGCGCCCACCGCCAGCGGCAGCAGAAAGAGAAAGAGGAAGCCGGGGACGCCTGGACCGACTCCGGGTTCGAGTTCACCAGCCCCGACGGTGCCCCGCTGCACCCCGCCGCCGTCACCGACATGTTCGAGCTGATCGCCTACCTCGCCGGGCTGCCCCGCCATCCGGCTCCACGACCTGCGCCACGGCGCCGGGGACTGTAATCTTAACGGTGTAAATCCTGACAAACAGGAGACACCAGGATGAGTATGACAGACAGTGCAGAGACGGCAGCCGCACCCGAGCAGGACGCGGCGCTGCCGGTCCTGGGTGCTGGGGATGAGCAGCTACTGCGGGAGCTGACCGACCGGGCCCGCGCGGGCGGGCTGAAGCTGACCGGTCAGGGCGGGCTGCTGGGCCAGCTGACCAAGATGGTGCTCGAGGGCGCGCTGGAAGGCGAGATGGACGACCATCTCGGTTACGGCAAGCACGACCGGGCCGGCCGCGACGGCGGGAACTCGCGGAACGGGCACCGGGACAAGACGGTCCTGACTGATATCGGCAAGGTGGGGATCAGCGTGCCGCGGGACCGGGATGCCAGCTTCGAGCCGAAGATCGTCGCCAAGCGGCAGCGGCGGCTGAACGGCGTTGAGGAGATGGTGATCTCGCTTTCGGCGAAAGGGCTTACCCACGGCGAGATCAGCGCCCATCTGGCCGAGGTGTACGGCGCGGAAGTCTCGAAGCAGACCATCACCACGATCACCGACCGGGTGATGGACGGCATGGCCGACTGGCAGTCCCGGCCGCTGGATCCCGTTTACGCGGTGCTTTTCATTGACGCCATTCAGGTGAAGATCCGCGAGGGCCAGGTCGCCAACCGGCCGGTCTACCTGGCGCTGGGCGTGACCGCTGAGGGCACCAGGGACATCCTGGGCCTGTGGGCCGGGGAACACGGCGACGGGGAGGGTTGTGGGACTGCCACAGGTTCGTTCGAGCGCATAGCTGCTGCTGCCTGAGGAAACACGCTGCTGCGGGTACTCGCAGTATTCAAGGCGGGACGTTAAGTTACCAGGTGCTGCCTTGGG
>JBOHCP010000652.1:0-3402 GCA_050698875.1 Streptosporangiaceae bacterium
CCGTGTCCTGGCTGACGCGTCCTGGCTGACGCGAAGGCGGCGGGCGATCACGGCGTTCGCCAGGCCCCGGGCGGCGAACAGCACGATCCGTGCCCGCAGCCGGTCCCGGTGTGGCGTCTTATGGCCGTCCCCGCGTTTCTTCAGGATCGCCCGCTCTGACGCACGCAGCCGGACCGGGACAGCAGCTAATGCCGGCATGACCCCATGCCCGCGATCCCCGAATCGACCCGCAGCTCCCTGGCCTGCCGGCTGCACGCCCGGGCCCGGGAGCGCTGGCCTCAGCTCGCCAGCGTCCAGGTCCGCTACCGGGCAAGCCTGGCCTACGTCACCGGAGTCCTGCCCGACGGCGAGCAGCTGCCCTTGTGCCACCTCCGCTACGGCGGCTCCGCCCACTCCTTCGGGTTCGCGATCTACTCCGCCGCCCGCGACCGGTACCAGGACGCAGTCCTTCTCACCGGCTGCCCATCCGGCACCCCGCAGGACGCTCTCGACACCGCCTGCACCGTCCACCTCGCCAGGCTGGACCAATCACCCGGCCCCACCCCCGGCGAACTTCCAGATCTACCCACTAAGTCACCAGCAGAATGCGGATCAAACATGCCACCGGCCGCCGGGCCGTACGGGTCAGACGCCGATGACCCGGGAACGCGGCCCGGCCCTCAGCACCTGGGACGGCAGCACGCGGCCGATGATGCGCTCCGCGTCGGCCGCCGCGTCGATGAGCGCGTCCAGGTCGATGCCGGTCGAGACGCCCATGTCCTCGACCATGTGCACGAGCTCCTCGGTGGCGATGTTGCCGGTGGCGCCGGGCGCGTAGGGGCAGCCGCCGAGCCCGCCGACCGAGGCATCGAAATCGGCCACGCCCAGCTCGAGCGCGGCGAGCACGTTGGCCAGCCCCGTACCCCTGGTGTTGTGGAAGTGCACATTGAGCTGGGCGTCTGGCTGCGCCGAACGGAACGCTCCGACCAGGCGCTGGACCCGGCCCGGCGTCGCCATGCCGGTCGTGTCGCCGAACGAGACGCTGTCGGCGCCGTCGGCGATCGCGCGCCCCGCCACCGCGACGACCCGATCCACCGGCACGTCACCCTCGTACGGGCAGCCCCACGCGGTCGACACGATGACCTGGCAGCTGACCCCCCGGTCGTGGGCCAGCTGGATGATCTCGGCGATCTCGTCCAGGGACTGCGCCGTACTCCGGTTCACGTTCTTGCGGTTGTGCGTGTCGGACGCGGAGACCACCGCTTCGATCTCGGCGAGCCCGCTGTCCAGCGCGCGCACGGCGCCGCGCTGGTTCGGCACCAGCGCCGAGTACCTGACCTGGTCAGCGCGCCGGATGCGGCGCCATACCTCGTCCGCGTCGGCCATCTGCGGGATGACCTCCGGGCGAACGAACGAGACCGCCTCGATCCGCTGTACGCCGGTGGCCGACAGCCGGTCGATCAGCTCGATCTTCGCCGACGTGGGGACCGGCTGCTCGTTCTGCAGCCCGTCACGCGGGCCGACCTCCCGGACCGAGATCTGACGCGGTAGCTCTGCCACGCGTTCAGGGTAACCCGCGGCACGCTACGGCTGGTCCCTGGCCAGCCGCTGCTGCTCGTCCTCCACCAGCTGGAACAGGAGGGACTGCACGTGCTGCACGTGCGGAATCTCGGTCAGCACGAGCTGCCCGTGCTCGCCCATTGACTCCACCACCAGGCGGCCGCAGGCGAGCAGCCGGTCCAGCGGACCCTGCGCGAACGACACGTCGCTGATCCGCATGAGCGGGAAGTCCCGGCCTCTCCTGGTGAGGATGCCCGTCCGCAGCCGCAGCCTGCGCGTGGTCAGCTCGTAGCTGGTGGTCCGCCAGCGCAGCAGCGGAACGGCGCTGAAGGCCACGATGATCACCACGGCGAGCGCTGCGAGGGCCAGCCGGACCAGGGCCGCGTCGCGCATCGACGGCAGCACGATCAGCACGACCAGCAGCGCCACCACGGTCGCAGCCAGGATGAGCAGCGGCCGCAGCACCGTCTTCCAGTGCGGGTGCAGCCGCAGGATGAGCCGCTCGCCCTCGACGAGTCCCGCCGTGCTGCTCATAACCACATAGTCACACGCATCGTCGCACGCAATGCGCTTTTCCGCGTGCACTGCTCGCCTCAGCCGCACCCTGCGCCACATCGGGCTGGCTGCAAGTCAGCGCACGTGCACGACGTCGCCCGCGCTCACCGCGCGCGCGCCGTCTGGCGAGCTGACCAGCAGCCGTCCGGCGTCGTCCACGTCTCCGGCGTGGCCGGCCAGCACGCCACCGCCGGGTAGCTCGACCCGGACCTCGCGGCCGACGGTCGAGCAGACCCGCAGGTAGGCAGCACGCAACCCGGACGCAGCCGCGTCACCCGGCCGGGGAGCGCCGGTCCAGCGCAGGTACCAGCGCTCCAGCTCACGGAGCACGGCCGTCAGGATGGCCTGCCGGTCCAGGTTCGTCCCGCCCGCCAGCAGCAGGGAGGTGGCCTGGCGCGACGACAGCTCCTGCGGGGTCGCGCTGACGTTGAGACCCACGCCGACCACGATGGCGCCGCCTGCCTGCTCGGCCAGGATCCCGGCCAGCTTCCGCGGGCCGTCAGGGCCCGCGGCCAGCACGTCGTTGGGCCACTTGAGGCGTGCCTCGATGGCAGCCTGCGCGGCGAGCGCTTCGGCGACCGCCACGCCGGTCAGCAGGGACAGCCAGCCGCGGCTCCCTGTTGGTACCTCGGCCGGGCGCAGCAGCACCGAGAACGTCAGCCCGGCGCCCGGCCAGCTCTGCCAGCTCCGGTCGAGCCGGCCACGGCCGGCGCTCTGTTCTTCCGCGACGAGGACCGCTCCCGCCGGTGCGCCGGCCCTGGCCGCGACCAGCAGGTCCGCGTTCGTGGACCCCGTGCGCGCGACCACCTCGACGCTCGTATACAACGCCGACGAGGCGAGCACGGCCGCGCGCACGGCAGCCGCATCAAGCGGCCGCCGGGACCGCGGGTCCTCGTCGCTCATGACTCCCCCGGGTACTCGGACGCTGGTGCTTACCGGCCAACTGTGGCTGCCCCGGCTCCTGGCGGTGATGACAGCAGCCTGCCACCGCGCGGGCTTGCCCCGCGGGGCGGGCGGCTGGAGGCTGCCCGCGCGGGGCGAGGCTAGCTCAATGGAGAGTTTCCCCTCGATTACATTGCGCAAGATAGTGACCGGGGACACGCGGCGGTGTCAGCCGCGTCGCGACATGGCTGGGGCGAGGGCTGACCGACCTGAGGGCACCATCAGACGACGGCGGCCATCCCGGCGCGCCCGGCTCAGGCGACGCCGCAGCAGGCAATGTCAGCACGAGCCGGCCGGGGACCGCCGCCCGGCCGGACCAGCCCCTGGCAGCCGAGGGCCGCGACCGAGCCGGGGATGGAGCGGCGG
>JBOHCP010000653.1:0-3392 GCA_050698875.1 Streptosporangiaceae bacterium
CGCCGTGGCCGGGGAGCAGGTGACCCATGTCCTTGAGCTCCAGGTCCCGTTTGATCATCGACTCGGCTAGGTCGCCGAGGGTGGCGGCGACGACGGCGGCGAGGCCGAGCAGCAGGCCCTGCCAGACGTGGCCCCCGAGCAGGTCCGGCACCATGATCGCGCCGGCCGCCAGGCAGAACACGAGCGAACCGGTGACGCCCTCCCAGGTCTTCTTCGGGCTGATGGCGGGGGCGAGCGGGTGCCTGCCTAGCAGGATGCCGGCCGCGTAGCCGCCGGTGTCGCTGCACACGGTGAGGACGACGAAGATCAGCGTCCGCCGCGCGCCGTCGGGCTGCGCGAGCATGAGCGCGACGAACACCGCCATCAGCGGCAGGTACATGAGCGCGAAGATGCCCGCGGTGACATCGCGGACGTACCCGGCGGCGCCGCCGGGCAGCCGCCAGGCCAGCACGCCGATGGCAGCCAGCGCCAGCGCAACCAGGGCCCACCGAGTCTGCGTCCAGTAGGCCAGCGTCATCATCGCGGCGCCGCCGGCCGCGACGGGCGCCACGGGCAGATTGATCTCGCGGGACGACAGCGCCAGGCTGAACTCCCAGAGCGCGATGGCCACCATGATCCCGACGTAGAGCAGGAAGGTCGCCTTGACGGTGAACAGCGTGACGAGCACGAGTCCGCCAAGCACCACGCCGACGCCGATGGCGGCAGGCAGGTTCCGGCCGGTCCGGATCGACCTGCGGCGTTCTGGCGCGGTCAACTCCGTCGCTACCGGCCCGTCGTGCTGCTCGTCGGCATGCTGCTGCGTTCCCGTCTGCGCTGCCGCGCCAGGCCGGCGCCGCGGGCGCGAAGAATCCTCTGGCCGCAAGCTAGACCTCGAGAAGCTCGGCTTCCTTGTGCTTCAGCAGGTCGTCGATCTGGCCGGTATAGGTGTGGGTCAGCTCGTCGAGCTCCCGCTCGGCCCGGCGGCCATCGTCCTCCCCCGCCTCGCCGTTCTTGACCAGCTTGTCGATCGAGTCCTTGGCGTGCCTGCGGATGTTGCGGATCGACACCCGGCTGTCCTCGGCCTTGCTCCGGGCGATCTTGATGTACTCCCGGCGGCGCTCCTCGGACAGGTCAGGAAAGACCACTCGGATGATCACGCCGTCATTCGAGGGGTTGACGCCGAGATCGGAGTTCCTGATCGCCTTTTCGATCGCGGCCATCGACCCTTTGTCATAGGGCTGCACGATCACCATCCGCGGTTCCGGCATGTGGAACGAGGCCAGCTGGTTGACCGGCGTCTGCGTGCCGTAGTACTCGGCTGTGATCTTGTTGAACAACGAGGGGTGAACACGGCCGGTCCGGATGCCGGTGAAGTCTTCCTTGGCAACCGCGACTGCCTTTTCCATCTTCTCCTCGGCTTCGAGGAGGCTGTCGTCAATCACTGCGGCTCCTGGTATAGGGGCTCGGTCGCTTCCGAATACCTACATGGTGCGCCCCGCCGCCAAATGCTGCCACGGCAAGCCCGGCAGCGGCCAGCAGTCACTTCGGGATCCGGCTCACGAGTGTCCCGATCGGTTCACCGCGCACGGCCCGGACCACGTTGCCCGCCTCCATCAGGTCGAACACGACGATGGGCAGGTCGTTATCCATGCACAAGCTGACCGCCGTGGCGTCCATCACCCGCAACTCGCGGTGCAGCACCTCGGTGTACTCCAGGTGGTGGAACAGCACCGCGTCGGCGTGCTGCCGCGGATCCGCGTCGTACACCCCGTCAACCTGGGTGCCCTTGAGCAGCGCCTGGGCGCCGATCTCCAGCGCCCGCTGGGCGGCGCAGGTGTCGGTGGAGAAGAACGGCGCGCCAAGCCCGGCCCCGAAGATCACGACCCGGCCCTTCTCCAGGTGCCGGATCGCGCGTCGCGGGATGTAGGGCTCGGCGACCTGGCCCATGGTGATCGCGGTCTGCACCCGGGTGTCGATGCCGAGCTTCTCCAGCACGTCCTGCAGGGCCAGGCAGTTAATGACCGTGGCCAGCATGCCCATGTAATCCGCGCGGGACCGGTCGATGCCTCGCTCGGACAGTGCCGCCCCGCGGAACATGTTGCCGCCACCGACCACCACGGCGATCTCGAAGCCCTCCCGAGCGGCGGCGGTGATCTCCTTCGCCAGGTGGATGACGACGTCGGGGGCGATGCCGAGCGGCTCGCTGCCTGCGAACGCCTCGCCGGACAGCTTGAGCACCACCCGCCGCCAGCTTGGCCGGGAGCCTGGAGCCGCAGAATCGTGCCTGACCTGCGACTCCCGCTCCCCCGGCGGGCTTGCTACCACCGCGGCACCGCCCTCCGCCAGCGTCAACCTGCCTGGCCGATCTTGAACCTCGCGAAGCCTGTGACGTGCGCGCCGTGCTCGGCAAGGAGCTGCCCGACCGTCTTCTTCCTGTGCTCCTCGCGGACCGAGGCCTGCTCGACCAGCACGATGTCCTTGACGAACGCGTTGAGGCGGCCTTCGACGATCTTCGGGATCGCCTGCTCGGGCTTACCCTCGTCCCGGGTGATCTGCTCGGCGATACGCCGCTCGTTGGCCAGCACGTCCTCGGGCACCTGGTCCCTGGTCACGTACTGCGGCTCCGCCGCCGCGACCTGGAACGCTATTTCCAGCGCGATGTCCGGATCGGCCTTGTCTAGCTGGACCAGCACGCCCTGGGTAGGCGGCAGGTCCGGGCTCGACTTGTGCAGGTAGCTGCTGATGTAGCCGCCATCGAACCGGGCGTAGCGGCCGAGCTCCAGCTTCTCCTTGAGCGCCGAGCCAGCCTCCTCGATCAGCTCCTGGGTGGTCCGGCCAGGCCGCGCCTCCAGGCCGAGCACGGCCAGCCGGTCCGCCGCACCGGCTGGGCCAGCGGCCAGCGCCCCGGCGGCGATGTCGGCGGCGACCTGCTGGAACAGGTCAGTCTTGGCGACGAAGTCGGTCTCGCAGTTCAGCTCGAGCAGCACGGCAGCATCGTGGCCATCGAGCCGCGCGGTGACCAGGCCCTTGCCGGCCGTCCGCTGCGCGCGCTTCCCGGCATCCTTGACGCCCTTGAGGCGCAGCGCCTCAATCGCCGCCACGAAGTCTCCGTTGGCTTCAACCAGCGCGTTCTTGCAGTCCATCATGCCCGCGCTGGTCTGCTCACGCAGCCGCTTCACATCCGCGGCGGTGTAGTTCGCCATATCCCCATCTCTCGTCGTCTGGCAGTTCCTGACGGCCGTGGCGGGCCCATGACACCGGCCGGGCCGGTCCCCGCCGGCCCGCGCAGCCTGGCGGTCAGGCGGTCGGACCCTCGGCCGGGGCTGCCTGGCCGGCGTCCCCGACATCCCCGACATCCCCGGCATCGACAGCGGCGGCCACGTCCGCGGCATCCCCAGCGGGCACGGCATCCA
>JBOHCP010000654.1:0-3389 GCA_050698875.1 Streptosporangiaceae bacterium
CTGCTGGTGCGCGCGCGCGCGGTCCTCTGCCGCCAGCCGGGCACGCTCCGCCGTCGCGGTACGGGCGGACGGCCGGGCGCGACGCGGGCTAGTGGACTCCACGTCCCTATTGTCCCCGAGCGCACCGCGAGAAAAAGCCAGGCCAGGGAAAAGATCGAGAACCCTATGGGAACGGGCCCCGCGGTGGCGGCGGACGCGGCAGCCGCGCGGCCGGTAGAGTGCGCAGGCGAGACGAACCCGAGCGGATGGAGCCTGCGATGCGGATGGGCACGGCGCTGGCGGAGCCGACCGGACCGGACGCCTTCGGCGCGCTGGCCGACCAGATCCGCGTCGCGGCGGCGGACGGGTTCGCGTCCGCCTGGATGTCCAACATCTTCGGCCTCGAGGCACTGACCGCGCTGGCGGTCGCCGGCCGCGACGTGCCCGGCATCGAGCTTGGCACCGCCGTGGTGCCCACGTACCCGCGGCATCCCGCGGTGCTGGCGCAGCAGGCGCTGAGCGCAGACCTGGCCCTCGGCGGCCGGCTCACGCTCGGCATCGGGCTGTCGCACCAGATCGTCATCCAGGACATGTACGGCTACAGCTTCGAGGCACCGGCCAGGCACATGCGCGAGTACCTGGCCGTGCTGCTGCCCTTGCTCGCCGGGGAGCCGGCCGCCTTCGACGGCGCGACCGTGCACGCCCACATCGGCCTGTCGGTACCCCGTTCCCCCCGTAAAGTCCCGGTACTGCTCGCGGCGCTCGCCCCGCGGATGCTGCACCTGGCGGGGAAATACGCCGACGGCACCGTGCTGTGGATGACCGGTCCCGCCACCGTGCGGGACTACATCGTGCCGTCGATAAGCCGGGCCGCGGCCGAGGCGGGGCGCCCGAGCCCGCGAGTGGTCTGCATGCTGCCGGTGTGCGTGACCGACTACCCGGCGCAGGCGCGGGCCGGCGCCGACAAGGCCCTGGCGATCTACGGCCAGCTGCCGTCCTACCGGGCAATGCTGGACAAGGAAGGGGCAGCCGGGCCGGGCGACGTGGCCATCGCCGGAGACGAGGACGCGGTCGCCGCCCAGATCCGGGCGCTGGCTGACTACGGGGTGACCGATTTCGTCGCCGCCGAGTTCGCGCGCGGGCCGGACGGTCCGCGGACCAGGGCGCTGCTGCGGACGCTAGCCGCCCAGCTCAGCTAGCACCGCCCGGCTAGCACCGCTTCAGCTGATGCAGAATTCGTTGCCCTCGGGGTCGGTGAGCGTCACCCATTCGTGCTGGCCCTGGTTCGCCGAGTGCAGGAACGTCGCGCCGCGGGCGACGAGCCGGTCGGCCTGCTCCCTACGTGCTCCGCGCCCACCCAGACGTCTAGGTGGACGCGGTTCTTGACGGCCCTGGGCTCCGGCACGACCTGGAAAAGGATCCGCCTCCGATGCCCGGTGGCAGGCCCGTCGGGGTGCCGAATGGCGGCGCCCTCGCGCCAGACCAGCCTGCCGTTGTGCGTTGCCGTGTCCGCCTCGGTCGCGTGGCCCTCGGCGATCATGCGGTGAATGAAGGCGGGGTCCTGCTCCTCGACCACCCAGCCGAGTGTCTCGGCCCACCAGTCGGCCAGCGCGTGCGCGTCGGCGCAGTCGAAAGCAACCTGGAAGTCATAGGCCACTGCGGTCTCCCTTCCCCTGGTACAGGTCGCGGAGCAGCGAGATCTCCGCCCCGTGGTGAATAACCTCGCGGTGGATGTGCAGCACGAGTGCGGCCATAGGCGACTCGGCGAACGGGCCCTCGGCCGGGCCGCACGGTTCCGCGAGCCCGTCGGCGCCGAGCCCGCGCACGCCCTTGACCCACGCCTCGTGACCCCCGTCGAGCTGACGAAGCGCGTCATCCGCCGTGGCGGCGTACTCCCAGGTCTGAAAGTCAGCAGCCGGGCCGCCGAAGTGCCCGGCGTTCCGCGAGCCAAAAACGCCCACGATGATGTGCGCGAGCCGCCACGCGATCGTCGTCACCGGCTCGATGTCGTGCGGCGGCATGGCGTAGTCGAAGGTGAACTCGCCCCCGCCGGTCGCTATCGGGGCGGTGCTCTCGCCGCGACGGCGGATGCTCAAGCAGCGGGGCACCGGCTCCCAGAAGTACTCGTCGCTGGTCAGCCCGTCCAGCCTGGGACGGAGCTGGTGCTCCCAGTGCCACTCGAGCTGATCAAGCAGCTCGGCGTTCCAGTCGATGCTCATACTCGGACGCTAGGCCCCGATGCGGACGGAAATGGTCCTCAATTGCTGTCAGCCTGACATTCGTGGTGGAAACATCTGCCCGGCTGCTGCGGCTGCTGTCGCTGCTTCAGGCCCGGCCCGAGTGGTCCGGTGCCGCGCTGGCAGACCGGCTGGGCGTCACCGCCCGGACGCTGCGGCGCGACGTCGCCAAGCTGCGCGGCCTCGGCTACCCGGTCTCGGCCATGCCGGGCGTCGCGGGCGGCTACCGGCTCGGCGCGGGCGCGGCACTGCCGCCGTTGCTGCTGGAGGACGACGAGGCCGTCGCGGTAGCGCTGAGCCTGCGAACCTCGGCGCCGCACGACGTGACCGGGATCGGCGAGGCGGCCGTACGGGCACTCGCCAAGCTGGAGCAGGTGCTGCCGTCCCGGCTGCGCGAGCGGGCGGCTGCGATCAGCCACGCGCTCGTCCCCCTGACCGGGCCAGGTCCGGCACTCGACGCCGGCGCGCTGACCACGATGGCGCGCGCGTGCCGCGGCTGCGAGCAGCTGGCCTTCGGGTACCGCGACCGGGACGGCGCAGCCACCGCGCGGCGGGTCGAGCCGCACCGGCTCGTGCAGGCCGGGTACCGCTGGTACCTCGTTGCCAAGGACCTCGACCGCGACGACTGGCGTACCTTCCGGGCCGATCGGATCGAGGCGCCGCGGCTCACCGGCGTCCGGTTTGTCCCCGACGATCTGCCCGACGCGGCCGCCTTCGTGGCGCGGGCCGTGACCACCGCGCCGTATCGCTACCAGGCCCGGATCCTCGTGCACGCGCCGGCCGAGGTGGTCGCTGAGCAGCTGTCGCCGACCGTCGGCGTACTCGAGCCGGCCGGGGCCGGCCGCACCATCCTGACCGCCGGGTCCGACTCGCTCGACGGGCTCGCGTTCCATGTCGCGATGCTCGACCGTGACTTCACCGTGCTGGCGCCGCCCGAGCTAGCCGAGCGGCTCGCGGCACTGGCGGCCCGGCTGGCCACTGCATCTAAGGCCAGCACCGCATCTAAGGCCAGCACCGCGTCACACGCCAGCACCGCGTCACACGCCAGCACCGCATCTAAGCTTGAGATTTAACCTCCGCCGGCGTGTCGTGCGAAGATCGCCGATCTTGTGCCGCGTGTCGCCGTGACGTGACACGGCCACCGCGTGATGATCTTCGGGTTCACTCCAGAGA
>JBOHCP010000655.1:0-3372 GCA_050698875.1 Streptosporangiaceae bacterium
CCGCAGACCGGGCTGGCGTATTTCGTCGCCCAGTCCGGCACCAGCCAGCACGTGCTGGTAGGCCTGAACCCCGCCACCGGCGGCGTCGCGGTCAGGCAGGACGTCCCGTCGCCCGACCATCAGCCTTTCTATGACCAGCAGCGCGGCGCGCTCGCCGTCGAGGACGGGTACGTGTACGTCGTCTTCGGCGGTCACTACGGTGACTGCGGCCCCTACACCGGCTCGGTGGTCGGCATGCCGGAAAGCGGCCGCGGCACCGTCTACTCCTACCAGGTGCCGACGGCGAAGCAGGGCGGCATCTGGGCGCCTGGCGGCCCGGTCGAGGCCCCGGACGGCACGCTCTACGTCAGTACCGGCAACGGCGCGCCGACTCAGGGCGGCTACGACGGCAGCGACTCTGTCACGTCCCTGACTCCGCAGCTGAAGGAGACCGGCATCTTCGCGCCCAGCGACTGGCGCACCCTCAGCGCCGACGATCTGGATCTGGGCTCGATGTCCCCCGCGCTGCTCGCCGACGGGCAGATCCTTCAGGTGGGCAAGAGCGGCAGGGGGTACCTGCTGAACTCCGCGCACCTCGGCGGCGTCGGCGGGCAGGTCGCCGCCGGTCCGGTCTGCGCCGCGTTCGGCGGCGCCGCGGTCAGCGGCAGCGTCGTGTACGTGCCCTGCCTGACCGGGCTCGCGGCGGTCAACACGGCCGGCTCCCGCATCCGGATCGACTGGCGTGGCCCCGCGGGTGAGTGGGGCTCCCCGGTGGTCGGCGGCGGCGCGGTCTGGGTGGCCAGCCCGGACTCCGGCGTGCTTGACGAGCTCAGCCCGGCTACCGGCCAGGTGCGTAGCCAGCTGCAGGTGGCCGGCGCGCTGCCGCACTTTGTCTCGCCCACCTTGGCCGGGAGCCTGGTCCTGGTCGGCACGCTGACCGGGGTGACCGCGGTGGCGGGTGGCTAGCCCTCGCTGGCCGGCAGCACGTGCAGCTCGACATCGCGCGCCATCCTGGCAAGCTCGCGCAGCACCGGGTACCGGCCCGCCGGGCTGTGCTGCACCCTGGCGAGCATGAGCTCGGTCACGTGCTGTTTGCTGGCGTACTCCGCGAGCCCGGCGGCTGCCGAGGGACCGGCCAGCACGGCGGCTGAAGGCAGCGCGGTCAGCACCGCGAACTCGCCGCCCAGCTGCTCGGTGAGCGCCGCGTACCTGGCCAGCAGATGGTCTTCCGCCTGGCCAGGCTGCGAGCTGCGCACGGCTGCGACCCGCAGCAGCCCGTCCACCCCCGCGGCCTGCGCCGCCGCGCGCCGGATCAGCGGCTCCATGCCCGGCCAGGGGGCGGCGCAGGCCAGGATCGACGGCTGCCGGTCCTGGCCGGGCAGCTCGCCAGGCTCGCCGGCGTAGGCAGCAAGCCGTCGCTCGCCGTGCTCGGCCACCAGCGCGAACGCGCGCTCCCGCTCGGCCGCCAGCACGCCGGGCGCGTAACTGGTCGCGAGCGCGTCGGCGGTCTGGTCTGCGGGCACGATCTCGCCGCGGCGGACCCGGTCCGCCAGCATCGACGGCGGGAGGTCCACCAGCTCGATCTCATCCGCCAGCGCCAGCAGGCCGGCCTCGTCCAGCAGCACCGGCCCGTCGAGCACAGCGCCCAGCCGGCCGAGCCCGACCGTGCCGACCACGGTCAGCCCCGCCTCGGCGAGCCGCCGGGCAGCAGCGAAGCGGCGCTCGGCGGTGGTCGTGCCCTCGGTGAGGTCGTCGAGGCAGACGACCTCGGGCCGCCGCGCGAGCACCGCCGCGGTGTCGAGCGTGTGCGCGTCGCCGATCAGTTCCAGGCCCTCGAGCTCGGCGAGGACGGTCTCCCGGTCCCTGGCGTCGACCGCGCCGATCACGACGTCGTTGCCGCGTGCCTGGCGCCGGCGCGCCTCCTCCAACATGGCCGTCGTGGTGCCGCAGCCTGGGGCGTAGCCGAGATACACCCGGACCGCGCCCCGGCGGCGGCGCGGCGCGCCGTCGTCCGCCGCGGCGGCTGAGGTACCGCCGTCAAGCTCGCGCCGCGGCCCGGCCGTGGCCTCGATGTACAGGTGCACGGCGGGCAGCTGCACGGCCAGCCGCTCAAGCAGCGTGCCGCGCCAGCGCTCGAGCAGGCCCGGCGGTGGCACGGCGAGCACCAGGTGCCTGGCGTTCAGCTCCTGCACCGCGGCGACGATGGCGACGCCAGGGTCTCGGCTGTCCCGCAGCAGCACGGTCGCGCCACTGGCGGTCGCGGCCACCTCCGCTCGCTCGGTGAGCTGGTCGGCCGCCTCGCCCGGCTGCCGCAGCACGAGCACGCAGCAGCGCGCGCCGCCCTGCCGCGCCAGCCGGACGCCGCGCCGCACCAGCGGTTCCGCTTGCTGCGGCCGCCACACCGCCACCAGCACGTCCCGCGCGCCGGAGTGGCGCAGCTTCTCGCCCGCGGTGGCGCCCTGGCCGGCCAGGCTGTGCGCGACCAGCCGGAGCCCGATCTCCCGCAGCGCGGCGAGCCGGGCCGGCGCGAACTCGGTTGCCAGCGCCGCGTCGATCCGGTCCGCCGGGTAGATGTTGCCGTGGCCGAGCCGCTTGCGCAGCGCCTCAGGCGAGGAGTCGACGAACTGCAGCGCGTCGACGCCAGCCAGCGTCTCGTCCGAGATTGTGCCCGGAGCCCCCGCGCCGGTGATCGCCGCCACCTCCGCCGCGGTCCGCTGCACGTCGGCCACCTCGGCCGTGCTGATTACGTGGATGCCGGCGCTGCGCAGCGCCTCGATGGCCGCGGCATGCCGCCCGAGGTCGTCGACCAGCGCCACCGCGGGCTTGCGGGCCAGCAGGGCGGCGAGGTCCAGCTGCCCGGCCTGGCTGCCGCTGTCGGCACCGGTTACCCGCGCCGGGACGGTCTCGAGACCGCCGAGCGCCTCGACCGTGTGCGGCCGGTCCCTGGTGTCGGCGAACCCGATGACCACGTCCTCGCCCTGGGCTCGCAGCGCCCTGCCCTCCTTGAGCATGGTGTACGTGGTGCCAGCGCCCGGCGCCGCGCCCAGGTAGGCGGTGAGGGAGCCGCGGGCGGCGGGCCGCGGCGCGTCCGCGATCGTGGCGCCGATGCCCTGCTCCTCTCGGATGATCTCGCCCCGAGCCGCGTCGTAGTCATACAGCTCGGCGTACCGGCCCCAGTTCACCGCCACGTCGAGCTGCCGGGCGGCCTCGTCCTCCCCGTAGCTAGTGCGCAGGATGTCGGTGAAGAAGCCGGCCGGCAGCGTGTCGTCCCGGCTGCCGCGCAGGCTGCGATAGATGGTGCGGACCAGCGGCGCGTGGTCGAGCGAGGCGCGGGCGAAGATCTCCTTGGAGTCCTGGATGCTGGCCCCGGCGAAGACCTGGCCGTTCCCTGTC
>JBOHCP010000656.1:0-3367 GCA_050698875.1 Streptosporangiaceae bacterium
GTGCCTGCCCGGCGGGCGCGGCGGCCCGCCGGGTTGCTCGCCGCCAGCACCGCTATCGCGGTGCTGCTCGCCGTGCCGCTGATCTTCCTGCTCATCGAGTCGCACCGGGCCGGGCTCAGCGCGGTGGCCAGCCAGATCGTCCGGCCGTTGACCGGGACGCTGCTGTGGAACACGGTGCGGCTGACCGTAGTCGTCACAGCGGCCTGCGCGGTGCTCGGCACCGGAGCCGCCTGGCTGGTCGAGCGCACCACCCTGGCCGGGCGGCGCGTGTGGGCGGTGCTGCTCGTGGTGCCGCTGGCGATCCCGGACTTCGTGGTCAGCTTCGGCTGGAGCTCGCTGTTCGTGTCCGTGCAGGGCTTCCTTGGTGCCGTGCTCGTCATGACGCTGGCCGTTTACCCGCTGGTGTACCTGCCGGTAGCGGCGAGCCTGCGCGCCGCCGATCCCGGTCAGGAGGAGGTCGCGCGCAGCCTGGGCGTTGGCCGGGTGCGGACGTTCGTGCGCATCACGCTCGGCCAGGCTCGCGGCGCCATCCTCGGCGGGTGCCTGCTGGTGGCGCTGGTCCTGCTCGCCGAGTACGGCGCGTTCGAGATGCTGAGCTACCGCACGTTCACGACCGAGATCTTCGCCAGCCTGCAGCTGCCGAGCGAGGTGCCCGCGGCCTGCGCGCTGTCCCTGGTGCTGGTCGCCATCAGCCTGATCGTGCTCGCCGGGGAGGGCTGGCTGCGCGGCACCGCCAGGGTGGCCAGGTCCGGTCCCATGGTGCAGCGCGTCGTGCCGCCGCAGCGCCTGCGACCGGCGGCCATGGCCGCGGCGCTGGCCGGCTGCACCGTCCTGGTCGTCGCGGCGCTCGGCGTGCCGGTCGGCGCCAGCATCTACTGGATCGTGCGCGGCGGCGTGCCGTCAGTCTCGAGCTCCGTCAGCGTGTCCATGGTCAGCGCTGCCTGGCACACCGCGCTGTACGGCGCGAGCGCCGCTGCGATCGACACCGTCGCGGCGCTGCCGGTCGCGGTGCTGGCCATCCGGCACGCGGGCCGCATCCGGCACCTCCTCGAGCGCAGCACGTACCTGGTGCTCGCGATGCCGGGCGTCGTCATCGCGCTCGCCCTCACCTACTTCAGCGAGCAGTACCTGCGCAGCGCCGGCTACCAGACCGCGCCGCTGCTCGTGGTGTGCTATGCGACCATGTTCTTCCCGCTGGCCCTCGTCGGCGTCAAGGCCGCCATCGCTCGCGCGCCCACCAGCCTTGAGGAGGTGGCCCGGTCGCTCGGTCAGGGCAAGCTGGCCGCGTTCGGCCGCGTCACGCTGCGGATCGCCGCGCCCGGCCTGGTCGCGGCGTTCTGCCTGGTATTCCTCGAGACCGTGACGGAGCTCACGGCGACGCTCATCCTGGTCCCGACCGGCGTGCAGACCCTGGCCACCCAGTTCTGGCAGTATCAGTCGAACTTGTCGTACGCCCAGGCGGCGCCGTTCGCGCTCGTGATGATCGGGATAGCTGCCCTGCCGAGCATCGTGCTCGGCCGGTTCTTCCAGCGCTCGTCGCAGCCGCAAGGATAGGAACATGAGGCAGCTAACGGTCACCGGCCTGCATAAGGCGTTCGGACCGCATCCGGTGCTGACCGGGCTAGACCTGGATGTTCCGGCCGGATTCTTCACTGCCATCCTTGGCCCGTCCGGGAGCGGCAAGACCACGCTGCTGCGATTGCTGGCGGGCTTCGAGCAGGCCGACGCCGGCGCCATCGCGATCGGCGACCGCCTCGTCGACGGCCCCGGCGTCGGCCACGTGCCGCCTGAGCGCCGTCAGATCGGCTACGTACCGCAGGAAGGGGCGCTGTTCCCGCACCTCACGGTCGGCGCCAACGTGGGCTTCGGCCTGCCCGCCCGCCGTCGCGGCACCCGCACCGCCGAGCTGCTTGAGGCCGTCGGGCTGACCGGGATGGGCGACCGGTATCCGCATCAGCTGTCAGGCGGCCAGCAGCAGCGCGTCGCGCTGGCCCGCGCACTGGCGATCAAGCCGGAGGTCGTGCTGCTGGACGAGCCGTTCGCCTCACTCGACGCGCACATGCGGGCAAGCCTCCGCGCCGACGTGCAGCAGATCTGCCGGGCAGCCGGCACCACGGCGATCCTGGTGACCCACGACCAGGACGAGGCGCTGTCGATGGCCGACAGGATCGCGGTGCTGCGCGATGGCCGGATCGTGCAGTACGCGGCGCCGCACGAGCTGTATACGCGGCCGGCCGATCCCGCGCTGGCCAGGTTCGTCGGTGACGCCAACATCGTCGCTGGCCAGCTGACGGCGACGGCAGGCAAGCCCGCTTTGATGGTCGCCACGATCCTCGGCCGGCTCCCGGTCGAGGAAGGCAGTGCCATGAGCGCGGAGCCGGGACCAGTGACCGTGCTGATCAGGCCGGAGCAGCTCGAGATCGTGGCGGCCGAACCCGGCGCCCGCGACCACCCTGACTGCCTGGCTGGCCGCGTGATCGCCTGTGATTACTACGGCCACGACGCGGTCGTCCGAGTCCGGCCTGACGGCCAGCCGGCCGGCGACGAGGTCATCGTCCGCACGACCGGCGGACCGCAGCTGCCGCCAGGCGCGCCGGTCCTACTCCGCGCCCGCGGCCCTGTCATCGCCTGGGCCCGCGGCTAGGCGTTACCCGCCGTGCTCAAGCTCCGGTACGTGAGCCGCCCGCAGCGGCACGTCGGAGAACGGATCGATGTTGTACGCGAGGCTCACCCGATGGTAGCCGTCGGCAATGTCCCCGCCATGCGCGAAGCTCACCACCAGGATCGGGGATAGCTTCTTCTCCCCGCTCTTGAGCAGGTCCTTGTGGACGCCGGGATCAGAGAGCGGAAGAGCGGCGTAGCCGCACGCACGCAGGATGTCGTTGGCGCGCCGGATGGTGACCTCAGCCTTCTTCAGCGCCTTCACCGCGAGCTTGGCACGGTCAGCGTCAAGGCGCAGGCTAAGGTAGTCGTACGCCGATTCAAAGTCGTGATCAACAACGTCTTTGAGCCACTCGATCATGAGCTTGTCCCCTCGCGGTTGCCTCGCCGTCCATGCTGCCACTCACGCGCGAATCGGGCCGGGATCGGGCCCGGATCGGGCCACGTCGAAATGCGCTGGCCACCAAGCCAGCGCGACGGGAGAATCGGACGATGCGGCATCTATCGCGCGAGAGCCTGGAAGCGAGCCTCGGTCAGATCGTTGATGCCCCCCGTGATTATGGCGTGGTCGTTCTGCTGGTCCGGCGCCCTGCGGTCGGCATGCGTGAGCTTCTGGCCGAGGCGAGGCTCGACCCCGCGGCGGGGCTTAACGGCGACAACTGGCTCGACCGCGGCAGCAGCAGCACGCCGGACGGATCAGCAGACC
>JBOHCP010000657.1:0-3365 GCA_050698875.1 Streptosporangiaceae bacterium
GGAGTGCATAGAGTGGGCGTGTGGCTGATCCGGCGAGCTACCGGCCGGCGCCCGGCTCCATCCCCGAGTCGCCCGGCGTCTACCGGTTCCGTGACGAGCGCGGCCGGGTCGTCTACGTCGGCAAGGCAAAGAGCCTGCGATCGCGGCTCAACTCCTACTTCGCCGACTTCGCGAGCCTCCATCCGCGCACTCAGTCGATGCTGCGCGCCGCTGCGAGCGTGGACTGGACGATCGTCGGCACCGAGGTCGAGGCGCTGCAGCTGGAGTACTCCTGGATCAAGGAGTTCGATCCCCGGTTCAACGTCCGGTACCGGGACGACAAGAGCTACCCCTACCTCGCCGTGCTGATGGACGAGGAGTTCCCGCGGGTGCAGGTGATGCGCGGTGCCAGGCGCCGGGGGGTGCGCTACTTCGGCCCCTACTCGCACGCGTGGGCGATCAGGGACACCGTAGACACCCTGCTCCGGGTGTTCCCGGTGCGGACCTGCTCAGCGGGGGTGTTCAAGCGGGCAGGCCAGATAGGCCGGCCCTGCCTGCTCGGGTACATCGACAAGTGCTCGGCGCCCTGCGTCGGCCGCATCGACGCCGCCTCCCATCGGCGGCTCGCTGAGGAGTTCTGCGACTTCATGGCGGGCCAGACGGGCCGGTTCCTCCGGCGGCTCGAAACGCAGATGCGCGAGGCGGCGGCGGTCGAAGAATACGAGCGCGCGGCCCGGCTGCGCGACGACATCCAGGCGCTGCAGCGCGCGCTGGAAAAGCAGGCGGTGGTGCTGCCGGACGGCACCGACTGCGACGTCATCGCGCTGGCCGAGGATCAGCTGGAGGCTGCGGTCCAGATTTTCTACGTGCGCGGCGGCCGGGTGCGCGGCCAGCGTGGCTGGGTGCTCGACAAGGTCGAGGATGTCACGCCGGGCGAGCTGGTCGAGCACTTCCTCGGCCAGGTCTACGGCGACGACCCGGCGGCCGCTGACGGCCCGGTGCCCGGCGCCCCGAACGGGGCTACCGGCAACGGTGGCGCGGCCAACCGCGGTGCCGCCCCCGGCGGTGCGGCCAACCGCGGTGCCGCCCCCGGCGGTGCCGCCCCCGGCGGTGCGACCCACGGCGGTGCCGCCAACGGAAAGGGCCGGGCCGCGGAGTCGGTCCCTGCCCGACGGTCGGCGATCCCTCGCGAGGTGCTCGTGCCGGCGCTACCGCCCGACGCCGCGACCGTCGAGGAATGGCTGGAGGACAAGCGCGGCGGTCGGGTGAGGCTGCGGGTCCCGCAGCGCGGTGACAAGAAGGCGCTGCTTGACACCGTCGGGCGCAATGCCAGGGAGACGCTGGCGCTGCATAAGACCCGGCGGGCTAGCGACCTGACAACCCGCAGCCTGGCGCTGGGGGAGATCCAGGAGGCACTAGGACTGGATGAGGCGCCGCTGCGGATCGAGAGCTACGACGTATCCAACCTGCAGGGCACGCACGTGGTCGCGTCCATGGTCGTGTTCGAGGACGGGCTGGCGCGCAAGTCGGAGTACCGCCGGTTCGCCGTGCGGGGCGTGGACGGGACCGACGACGTGGCCGCGATCCATGAGGTGATTGGCCGCAGGTTCCGGCGTTACCTGGACGAGCAGGCGGCGGCTCCGCCAGGCCTGGACGAGCTGGCCGCTGGCACCGACGGGGAGCGGCGCAAGTTCTCCTACCCGCCGAACCTGCTGGTTATCGACGGCGGCCCAGCGCAGGTAGCCGCGGCTGTCAGTGCCCTGGACGAACTGGGTGTCGTGGACGTGGCAGTGTGCGGCCTGGCCAAGCGGCTGGAAGAGGTGTGGCTGCCTGCCGAGGATGGCCCGGTGATCTTGCCGCGCGCCAGCGAGGGGCTGTACCTGCTGCAGCGGGTGCGGGACGAGGCGCACCGGTTCGCCATCACTTACCACCGGTCCAGACGCGCGGCGGCCCTCACCACCAGCGAGCTGGATGGCGTGCCGGGCCTCGGACCGGCGCGTCGGGCGACGCTGCTGCGCCGGTTCGGCTCGGTGCGCAAGCTCCGGGCCGCATCCGTGCCGGAGATCGCGGCGGTGCCCGGCTTCGGCCGGCGGACCGCCGAGGCGGTGTACCGTGCCCTGCATCAGGACCCGGACGCGATCCCGCCGGACCGGGCGGAGCCTGATGCGGCACAGGCAGCGGGGGCGGAGCATGAGCGCTGACGGCGCGACCCAGCAGGAGATCGTCATCATCACCGGGCTGTCGGGCGCGGGCCGCAGCACGGCCGCCAAGTCCCTGGAGGATCTGGACTGGTTCGTGGCCGATAACCTGCCGGTTGACCTGCTGCCGACCATGGCGGATCTGGCCAGGCGGGCAGGCGAGGCGGTGCCGCGGCTCGCCGCGGTGGTGGACATCCGCAGCAGGGCCTTCTCGACCGACCTGAAGTCGGCCATCAGCGACCTGGGCGCGCGTGGCGTCCGGCCGTATGTCGTCTTCCTCGAAGCCTCGGACGAGACCCTGGTGCGCAGGTTTGACAGCGTGTCGCGGCCGCACCCGCTGCAGGAGGGCGGCCGGGTCGTCGACGGCATCGCGGCCGAGCGCGAGCTGCTGCAGGGCATGCGCGCGGAGGCGGACCTGGTGCTGAACACCAGCGAGCTGAACGTGCACGAGCTCCGGGCCCGGGTGCGGGACGTGTTCGCCGGCGACGGTGCGGTCGCCCTGCAGGTGAACGTCGTGTCGTTCGGCTTCAAGTATGGCCTGCCGGTCGACGCGGACATGGTGGCGGACTGCAGGTTCCTGCCCAACCCGCGGTGGGTGCCGGAACTGGCGGCGCAGACCGGCCAGGACGCGGCGGTCATCGAGTATGTGCTTGATCAGCCGGGCGCCGCCGAGTTCCTCGAGGCGTTCGGGCGTGCGGTCGGGATCGCCCTGGATGGCTTTGACCGCAGGGGCCGGCATGACGTGCTGGTCGCCGTGGGCTGCACCGGCGGCAAGCACCGGAGCGTGGTCATGGCCGACAAGATCGCCGCGCGGCTATCGCAGTCCTGGCCGGGGATCCAGGTCACGCACCGGGATCTTGGCCGCGAGTAGCGTGACCAGCAGCCATCCGCATGGACGTCCGCAGCACCGCCGGGTGGTCGCGCTCGGCGGCGGGCACGGCCTGTTCGCGGCGCTGTCGGGGCTGCGCCGGGTGACGAGGGACCTGACCGCCGTCGTGACCGTTGCTGACGACGGCGGCTCGAGCGGCCGGCTGCGCCGCGAGTTCGGCGTGCTGCCCCCCGGCGACCTGCGGATGGCGCTGGCCGCACTGTGCGGCGACGACGAGTGGGGTACCACGTGGAGCCGGGTGATCCAGCACCGGTTCACCGAGCCCGCGACTGCCGCGGCCGGCCGCGAGCCCGGCATCG
>JBOHCP010000658.1:0-3363 GCA_050698875.1 Streptosporangiaceae bacterium
CCCGGTGGATGGGGGTCGCCCAGCGCGGCGGGATGGTGTGGTCACCGCCCACGGGCAGCAGCACGTTGCGCGTCGCTGCGACGGGCGCTAGCGCGAGTTTCCCCCGTAGTTTGATCTTCGACCTGGCCGGGGGCTGAGCGGCGGGCAGGATCATCGCGTGAGCAGGGGTTTCGGTGTGTTGGTGATCGACATTGTGCGGCCGGTAAGGTATTACCTAAAAGTATGGCGTCGATCGTCGGGAAGAGGATCAGCGGTAAGACGTACTACTACCTGGTGGAATCGGCCCGGGTGGGCGGCAAGCCGCGGATCGTGTCGCAGCGGTATCTGGGCCCGGCCGATGAGGTGACGGCCCGGCTGGCCGGGTCCGGGCCTGGCGAGCCGGAACGCAGCGCGCACCGGGCGTTCGGTGACCTGGCCGCGGTGTGGGGGATGCTGGCACGGCTGGATTACGCCGGCGTCGTCGATGAGGTGACCGGCGGGCGCAGGTCCGACGCCGCCGCCGGGGCGGGCACCTACCTGGCGCTGGCGTGCGCGAACCGGGTCGTGGCGCCGCGGTCGAAACTGGCGTTCGCCGGCTGGTGGGCCACCACCGCAGGGGACCGGCTGGCCCGGCTCCCGGCCGCCGCGCTGGACCACCGCCGGTTCTGGGATGCGATGGACGCCGTGGACCTGGCCGCGCTGACCGAGATCGAGCGGCGCCTGGCCGTGCGGGCCGTCACCGAGTTCGGCCTCGGCTTCTCGTCGGTGGCGCTGGACATGACCAACTTCGCCACCTATATCGACACCGGTAATGACCGGGCGCCGATCGCGCAGCGCGGGCACGCCAAGCAGAAGCGCACTGACCTGCGGCTGGTCGGGCTGGGCATGGTGGTCACCCGTGACGGCGGGATACCCCTGGTCGGGCACGCCTACCCCGGCAACCACAACGACGTGACGGTCTTCCCGGACGTGATTGATGAGCTGGTGGCCCGCTACCGGGCGATCGCCGCCGAGGACCAGGAACTCACCGTGGTCTTCGACGCCGGGCAGAACTCCGCGGACAACTTCACCCACCTCGCCGACGCCAGGCTGCAGTTCATCGGCTCCCTGCCCCCCGCGGACTACCCGGACCTGCTCGCCATCCCGGCCCGGCGCCTGGCCGTGATCGACGCCGGACGATACCCGGGACTGACCGGTCACGAGACCAGGGCCGGCGCTCTTGGCGCCGGGCGGCGGGTGATCCTCACCCACTCAGCCACCCTGCACGCAAAGCAGTCCCGCGGCTTCGACCAGACCACCGGCAAAGCCATCCGCAAGCTCGCCGAGCTGGCCGCCCGCCTGGAAGGCGGCCGGACCCGCCGCGGCCGGCCCGCCGTCGAAGCCAGCATCGCGGCGATCACCCGGCCCCGCTGGCTGAACCGGACCATCATCACCAGCCTGACCGGCGACAAGCCCGGCCAGCTGCGGCTCTCCTGGACTACCGACGGCACCGCCCGGGCCGAGCTGGAGGCCGAGCTGTTCGGCAAGCGGATCCTGGTCACCAGCCACGACGACTGGCCGGCCGCCGAGATCGTCGCCGGCTACCGCTCCCAGTCCGACGCCGAAGCCGGATTCCGCCAGCTCAAAGACCCCCGCGTCGTCTCCTTCTCCCCGATGCACCACTGGACCGACCAGAAAATCCGCGTGCACGTCTCCTACTGCGTCACCGCACTGGCCATCACCCACCTGATGCGCCGCCAGGCCCGCAACGACGGCCTCGACCTGTCGGTACGCGCACTGCTCAGCGAACTCGCCGGCATCCAGGAAACCCTGCTGCTCTACCCCTCAACCGGAGGCCGCCCCCGCGCCCGCCGCATGCTCACCGACATGACAGCCACCCAAAAGCGCCTCTACGACCTGTTCGGCCTCGACCGCTACGCGCCAGCCCGCTAACCCCGCGCCAGCGGCTTAGGTAATACACCAAGCCAGCCGCCACAACTTGCTCACCTGCGCAAACACAACCAAGATCAAACTACGGGGGAAACTCGCGCTAGGGCCCGGCGGGGGCCGGGGACGGCGGCCAGGACCGGCGCGCGTCGTCCATCGGGCTCATGAGGCCGACACCGTTGCCGTCCGGGTCGTCGACGATCGCGTACCGGGAACCCCAGAACGCGTCGTAGGGCCGCTGCCTGCCCTGATAACCCGCCGCGGTCAGCTCGGCGTACTTCTCATCGACCGCCTGCCGGGTCGGGACGCCGAAGCCGAGGACGATGCTGCCGCCATCCGGGCCGCGCGAGCCGGAGTCCCAGAGCCTGGCGAACTCGGCGCCGTCCCACTCGATGGACAGGCCGCCCGGCAGGCTGGCCTCCGCGTGCGCGCCCTCCTCGTCCGCCCTGGGGTCCAGGCCGAGCCGACGATAGAAGGCGAGCGACGCCGCCATGTCCGCGACGACGACGTTGAACTGGCTGAACACCGGGCCAGAAGTCTCGGTCATGACGCCCAGCCTGGCACCGCCCGGCTCGCCGGGCTTGGACGTTACGGAACTGAGCTCAGCCTGCCGACCACGGGGATGGCCGAAGGCGCCTCGGCCGCGCAGGGTTGTAGTTTGCGGCGACCCGCCGCTGCGGCAAGAGGCCCGGCCATGACACCGGCTATTAGGCCGCCTCGCCGGCCCGGCGGCCGAAGACCACGCCGGAGGTCAGGCCCGATCCGCCCGGGTAGTTGCCGCTGAACAGCCCGCCGAGCATCTCGCCGCACACGTACAGGCGGGGGATGACAGCGCCGGACTCGTCGAGCACCCGGGCGCTCGCGTCCGCCCGCAGGCCGCCGAACGTGAAGGTGATCCCGCAGGTCACCGGGTAGGCGTAGAACGGCGGCGTCTCGATCGGGTTGGCCCAGTTGCTCTTGGGCAGCGCCAGGGCGGCCGATCGGCCGTCGCGGACGGTCGGATCGAAGGCGACGTCTCGGCGGATCGCCGCGTTGAATTCCGTGACTGTCTGCCCGAGACCGTCGGCGTCGATGCCGCACGCGGCGGCGAGCTCGCCGATCGTGGCGGCGATGTGCTCGCTGACGCCAGGACTGTCGTACTCTTCCGGCCGCAGCAGCGGGCGGGTCGCCGCGTCGAAGATCTGGAAGGCGATCGAGCCGGGCTGGCGCAGAATGTCCGCGCCGTACCGGGCGTAGGTGTAGTTGCGGAAGTCGGCACCCTCGTCGACGAACCGGCGGCCGAGCCGGTTCACCACGATGCCGAGCGGATAGCTCTGCCGGGTCAGCTGGTTGGTCAGCGCCCGGTCGCCGGTCGGCGGCGCGCCCGCGTCCCAGGCGACGCTGTGCGCAGTGGACCAGTCCCCGGCGAGGTCCGCTCCTACGTCGATGGCGGCGCGCAGCATCCGGCCGTCGTTGAGC
>JBOHCP010000659.1:0-3363 GCA_050698875.1 Streptosporangiaceae bacterium
CAGCAGCAGCAGCAGCAGCAGCAGCAGCAGCAGCAGCAGTGCCCGCGGACTCGGTCAGGCCGGTCACGCGCTCGCCTCCGCGCCCAGCTCCGCCACCGCGGCCTGGTAGGCGAGCTCGTCGCCGCTCAGGTAGGTGGCCGCGAACCGCGACCACTCCCCCGGATCCTTCGCCGCGGCGACGTAAGCCCGCTGGAATTCCTCGTCCCGGCCGTAGTCGGGCACGCACGAGGTGAAGTGCGCCCCGTTCGGCGCCTCGACCACCCCGGCGACCATCCACCGGTGCACTCGCAGCCGCGCCAGGCCGGCCGCCGCCAGCGCCGCGGTCGGCACGATGCGCTCGCAGGACACGTAGGCGTGCTCCGCCGCGGCGCAGAACAGGTCGTCGAAGTACAGGTCGTCGCCCAGAAACTGCGCGTTGCCCGCCGCGTCGGCCCGGTTCAGGTGCACCAGCGCGGCGTCGAGCGGCAGCGCGGGCACGGCCACGAGCTCGGTGCCGTCGGCGTACGGCGAGCGGACCGTCCGCAGCTCCGGATTGACGGCGAGCACGTCCGAGCCGAGCCCGGCCCGGCTGGGCAGGAACGGCAGCCGGCAACTGGCCGCGTAAAGCGCCCACTGCAGCATGCCCTCGTCGTACTCGGTCACCGCGATCCTCCCGAGCTGCCGGGCCGCCTGGAAATGGGGCTCGAGCGGGATCGAGTCGAGCGACACGAAGGCGTAGACGAGACGGCGGATCTTGCCCGCCGCGCAGAGCAGCCCGACGTCCGGTCCGCCGTAGCTCACCACCGTCAGGTCGCGCAGGTCGCTGCGGAGGATCGCGCGCACCAGCGACATGGGCTTGCGCCGCGACGCCCAGCCACCGATGCCGATCGTCATCCCCGACCGCAGCCGGGCGACCACGTCGCCTTCGGACATCCGCTTGTCAGCCACAGCCGTCCCGTCGTCCCGACGCGAACCCATCCCGAGAGCGATGCAAGCGTGCCCATGGTAGCAAGCGCTTGGTCAGCGTTCGAGAGGGGAACGAGGCCACCGTGGTTAGCCAGCTGCCTCCGGCCGCGGCCGGCAGCTCAGCGACTCGCCGTGATCGCGCCGGGCGCATACCCTCGTGCCGGGCCACAAGTGCCTAGAGGTCACGGTGATCGTCGGCGGAGTCATCCTCGCGCTGGCCGGGCTGGTCGTGATCGGCGTGGCGATCCGCGGCTGGCAGGGACGGCTGCCGCGGAATTTCGTCGCCGGAGTTCGCACCCCCGCGACCGTGCGCAGCGACGAGGCGTTCCGGACCGCGACCAAGGTCGCGGCGCCGCTGGCGTGACCGGCGGCGCGGTCATGGTCGCCGGCGGCGTGGTGGGCGCGGCCCTGCCAGTCCGCGCGGGCGGGCCGTCGGGGTCGCGAGCGTCGGGGTCGCGACCGTCGGGGTCGCCGTCGTCCTGATCGTGGTCGGCGCGGTACAGGGCGCCCACGCCACCTGTTAACGCCAGCTGGGTCGCGGAGCCCGGGGACGTGATCGTTGTGGCGGCTGGCGGGCAGCGTCGGGGCGCAGCTGTGCCAGTCACGCCCCGCTAGCGTCCTGGGTGCTCTCGCGCCCCTTCCCGGTCGGCGCCTCCCCAGCCAGCCGCTCGAAGGACGGCGGCCGGCGCTCGAGGTAGGAGTTCACGCCCTCGCGGAAGTCCGGGCGGCCGAAGCTCTCCAGCATCAGCTGGTAGGCGTCCCGCTCGGCGGCGAGCAGGCCCGCGTGCAGCTGCTGGTACACCTGGCGCTTCATGATCGCCAGCGACGCGGGCGACGTCGTCGCGGCGAGGTCGCGCACGTACTGCTGCGCGTGCGCGAGCACCTGATCACGCGGCAGCGCGGCGTTCACGACGCGTAGCGCGGCAGCCTCGGTGCCGGTGATCTTCCTGGCCGAGAACAGCAGGTCCAGCGCCACGGCGGTGCCGGTCAGGCGAGGCAGCAGCCAGCTGATGCCCCACTCGGCGACGAGGCCGCGCTGGCTGAACGACGTGGTGAGCACCGCGTCGTCGGCCATGAACCGCAGGTCGCACGCGAGCACGATGGGCACGCCCATGCCCGCGACGGGCCCGTTGATCGCCGCGATCACCGGCTTCGGCACCGACATCAGGTACGTGTACGTGCCGAGATGCAGATCCTCGCCGAACGACGGATCGCCGGGATCCGCGCTGAGTTCCTCGGGCGCCTGCGCGAAGCGCCTGTCGCCGGAGCCGATCGCCGACAACCGCCGCAGGTCCGCGCCCGCGCAGAATCCCCGGCCGGCACCGGTGAGCACGATCCCGACCACGCCCGGGTCGGCCTCTGCCGCCGCGACCGCGTGCCGCACCTCGGCCGCCATCCGGTCGGTCCAGGCGTTGAGCACGTCCGGCCGGTTCAGCGTGATGGTCGCGACCGGGTCGTCGACGTCGTACCGGATCTCCTCGTAATCAGTCACGGCTGTCTCCTGGCGTGCGACGGACGGTGTGCGCGCCGAGGGGTGGCGCCCCCGGACGCTGCCTATTGTGCACGAAGCGTACGAGCGGGCCCCACGCACCGCTAGCGTCCGACACAAGGCCGGCGACGTCACGATGTGGCTAGTGTCGGAGTGAACATCGAGACGGGGCGGCGGCCTCCCGCCGTCGCCTGCTCCATCACGGAGGTCAGCATGGGCAAGTGGCAGCTCGACCCGTACCACACTCAGGTGGAGTTCTCCGCCAGGCACCTGGGCATGATGACGGTGCGCGGTCAGTTCGAGGATGTCAGCGCCGTCGCTGACATCGACCCGGACCACCCGGAAGCAGCATCCGTCGAAGTCACGATTCAGACCGTCAGCGTCAAGACCAACAACCCGGTCCGGGATAACGACCTGCGGTCGGGCAACTTCCTCGAGGTTGAGAAGTACCCGGTGATCACATTCAGGAGCACCGGGGTGCAGGCGGCCGGCGAGAACCACTTCAAGCTGACCGGCGACCTGACGATCAAGGAGACCACCCGCCCGGTCACCCTGGACCTCACGAAGTACGGCGAGTTCAACGACCCGATGATGGGCCACCGGATCGCGTACGGTGCCAGCACCCAGATCAACCGGAAGGACTACGGCCTGAGCTTCGCCATGATGCTGGACGGCCGCTTTGTGGTCAGCGAGGAAATCCAGATCACCATCGAGGGCGAACTGGTCGAGCAGAAGGAACCCGCGGAGGCGGCCGCCGGCTGACCACGTGCTCTGCGCGCCGGACCGCGGTTAGCCGCGCGCCCGGGTCCCGGCAGATCTGCAGGGGTCCAGGCGTGCGGCGAGGATCAGGCGGCCCTGGCTCAGCGCGGTGTCGGCCGCGCTCTGCCCGGCGTGCGGGCTGCTGGCCGCCGTAGCGGCCGGGTGCGCGG
>JBOHCP010000660.1:0-3363 GCA_050698875.1 Streptosporangiaceae bacterium
CACGACCATCAAGAACTCGTCGTACTTCGCGGGCATGGGGCCGTGCATGGGGTGTACCACGCCCCCGCCGGGCAACCTGCCCGGCACGTGAGTCTCACCCGCTACAGCCCAGCCAGTCAGGACTCAGCCCGGCGCACGGCGGAGCTACGGCGGGCCGTGGAAATCTCGACAGATCCGGCCGCGGCAGTGGGCGCGGACGGCCTGCACCATGAGGGTTTCGGTATGAGCCTCACCGGCCGCGCTGGTCAACTCGTGACGCTGAGCCAGGATACCCAGCCGGGCACTGTCACGGCTCCAACGGACCAGGCGATGCAGCGCTGCCGACGACCGTCCGCAGGTCAGCCTCGCGCGCATCGGCGGGCTGCCAGCCACCCGGATCGCCGCCTGCCGTCGTCGCGGCGGCCGGGGCGAGCTGGAGCCGGTGACCCGCGCGCTCCCGGACGAGCCTGCTAACCGCCCACACCCACCCCACGACGGTCCAGCCGAGCAACGCGTTGACAACCACGATCGACACGAGGTCGGGGTGCCGCCAGATGCGCGCGAGGATGCTGGGCAGCCAGTACACCCCGAGGACGAGCAGGATCAGCCCGAGCATCGCCAGCGCCGACATCGTGCTCATATTGTCATGTCCAATCTTATGAGTACAAATACCTAAACATCGAACTGCAGCGCCTCATCGAATGCTAGGTACGACTCGCCATCACTTCCCCGCCACGCACGAAGGCAGATTTCTGGCAAGCACCCGCAAACCAACCGACAGGCCGGTACGCACTTGCCGGAGTCAGCGGCCTGTGGCCGACAGCCTCCGGTTCCAGACAAGCTCGTGCGGCCGGACGTCACGGCACGTCATCCGGCCGCACGAACCCCGGGGAAGGGGCGAAGCGCTCAGATCAAAGTTCGTCGACGTAGGCCTCTGCTGGCCTGCCCTCGTCGTCTTCGTCGTCTGCGCTCGACGGAAACAGCATGCCACAAATAAGCACGTAAAGGTCCTCTGGATAAGGAATAAAGCGCACGTGTCGCAGCGCCTGATCGGGGCCGGCCGACTCGACGATGAACTCGCCGTAGCCGAGCAGTCGCCCCGGCAGCGTGCGCTGGAACCTCATCTCGGTCACCTTGGTGAGCGGCATCATGTTGACCTGCCTGGTGAGGAACCCAGTCGTGAGGAGCAGTCGCTCGCTGGTCACCACGAAGTAGTCAACCGCCCAGTTTGCGACCTTCCAGGCGAGCCGCAGGAACAGCAGGCCCCACGCGATCCACATGATGTCGTCGAGCAGGCCGTTCACGTAGGTGGAGCTGAGGATGAGCGCCACGAGCAGGCCCGCGACAGTCAGCGCGATGGGCGCGATCAGGACGGCGCGGTGCTGATGCACCCAGGCGACTTCGACCTCTCGCGGCAGGAGGTACTTGCTGATGATCACGGGTGATCGCTTGCCGGACGGGGGCTGGCGCATGGCTAGAGCTTGTTCACGAAACGCGACATCGAGTTGCCCGCAGACCGCAGGCCGTTAAAGGCGTGCTGGAGGGCATGTGCGGCGCCGGTCGGGTCAGTCGCCAGGTAGTAGATGATGAATATGACGATTGCCCATGTGATGACCTTCCGCAACACGTGATCACCTCCTCTGACCTTCCGCGGTGGGCCGCCACCGCGAGCGAGCAATTCGCGCTTCCGGGTCAGTGCCCATCAGCATAGCCCAGCGCATTTTGTCGACCAATGACCCGTAACCCCAGGCAACCATACGGGATCGGGAGAGCGCGAGCGGGCCGGCGCGCGGCGGCATGGCTGCGCGTTGCGCTTCGCCGTCGTGATCGGGCTGGGAGGCGGCTCGTGCGCGCGAGCTGCCCAGCCACCCGATCGAACCGCCCCCGCGAAGGCGCAGATTCTGACACCATTTCTCTTCTAGATCCCAGTTAGCGGGGTAACGATGCCCGATGTGAGCCCGAGCGACTTCGCCGTCGTCGTCTACCGAGAAGACGACGTGTGGGAAGCGGAAGTGCTGCCTACGGCGCTGACAGAGAACCTTGACGGGCTTATCCATGCATTGCGCCAGCAGCCGGGCATCGGCGGCGCAATTGGCTTGGCCGCTGTTGGCGACGACTTTTTCGTCGCGTTGCGAGTCCTTGGCAATCATGTCTCTGTTTTTCTCTCCGACGTCACCGCCTCGGTGGACTGGCCGCTCGCGCGGCAGGTTCTTGACTACCTGGATATTCCCGTTCCTGAGGACGAAGACCTCGATCAGGTGCTCCCAGTCGGGGACATGTCCATCTTCGATGACCTAGGCGTGGATGAGATGGAGCTCGGCGCGCTGTCCGGGGACCTGGACCTGTTTCCCGACGAGGTACTCGCCAGCCTGGCCCGGCGAATCGGGTTCGGTCAGCCCCTGGAGCGGGCACTGGCCTCGGTCATCGGGGCCTCGTAGGCTCCGTCAGGTGACCGGGTACCTGGCGAGCTTTGAGCCGGCCATGCGACTGGCACTGGCGGAGGCCCGCGCCGCAGGCGAGGCGGCCGCGAGTTCCGATGCGGACGTTCCGGTGGGGGCGGTCGTGCTGGACGGCACCGGGACCGTCATAGGCCAGGGACACAATCAGCGGGAAGCAGCCGCCGACCCCACCGCGCACGCCGAGTTGGTGGCGCTGCGCGTGGCGGGCCAGTCACGCGGCAGCTGGCGGCTGGAGGGCTGCACTCTCGTCGTCACACTCGAGCCCTGCACGATGTGCGCGGGCGCGTTGCTGGCCGCCCGGCTGGCCCGGCTCGTCTACGGTGCGGCCGATCCGCGAGCCGGCGCGGCCGGCTCGGTCTGGGACGTCCTGCACGATCCGCGGCTTGGCCCGCCGGTTGAGGTCCGCGGCGGCGTCCTCGCGTCCGAGTGCGCAGGGCTGCTGCAGGCCTTCTTCGATCGGCGCCGCTAGCCGGCTCGCAGCTCGTACCAGGCCTGGCTCAGGTAGGCTCTCGTGCGGTGGAGTCGCCTAGTGGCCGAGGGCGCACGCCTCGAAAGCGTGTGAAGGGGCAACCCTTCCGTGGGTTCAAATCCCACCTCCACCGCCACCACCGCCACTGACCAGGCCCGGCCGCAGGGTTCGCGGTGGCATTACGTCGGCCTTGCGCAGCCTGTGAGGCCTGTGCTGGCGGTGGCGAAGCGAGACTATCGTGCGACGTGGCTGCCAATCAGGCTGCCGACCGCGAACGTGACCCCGACGGCCACCCCGCCCAGGGCGAGCTGGATTATCTTCCGCATGGCCGGCTAGCCCGGTAATTCGCACATGGTCATAGATCAACTTGGAGTGCGTGGACGGGCGTCATGGCGGGCGGGTCGGGTCGACGCCGAGCAGTTCGAGTAGCCGGGCCTGGACTGGGTCTGGCCTGAT
>JBOHCP010000661.1:0-3358 GCA_050698875.1 Streptosporangiaceae bacterium
GTCATGGGGCGCACCAAGGGTCGCCCGCTGGTGGCCCGCACCGACGGCCACGGCGGCGGCACCGGCCAGGCAGCCCGCACCGCGATCAGGCCGGCCGAGGCGCTGGCGTTCGGAGTCTTGCTCGGTGCCGCGGCCACGCTGCTGCTCGGTCTTTGCACCAACTGGCTGGCCGCGGCGCTCGCCGACGCCGCGATCGTGTTCTACGTGTTCGTCTACACCATCGGGCTGAAGCGGCGAACCCCATCCAACATCGTGATCGGCGGCGCGGCGGGCTGTTTCCCCGTGCTCGTCGGCTGGGCCGCGGTGACCGGCACGGTGAGCTGGTGGGCCGCCGTGCTGTTCGCGGTGATCTTCTTCTGGACGCCGCCGCACTTCTGGGCGCTCGCGATCAGGTTCCGCGACGACTACGCCGCCGCCAAGGTGCCCATGCTGCCGGTGGTAGCGACCCCCGCCACGGTGGCTCGGAAGATCGTGCGCTACTCCTACGCCATGGTGGCGACGACGCTGCTGCTGATTCCCGACGCGGGCGCCCTCTACGGCTGCTGCGCGGTCGTGCTCGGCGGCTGGTTCCTGCGCGAGGCGCACCGGCTGCGCGGCCGCATCGCAGCCGGGACCGAGTCAGCCCCGATGCGGCTTTTCCACCTGTCGATCGGGTACCTCACCCTGCTGTTCGCCGCGATCGCGGTGACCGCGCTGCTGCCCTGGCACCGCTGGTAAGCCACCAGGCAGCGGCTACGGTCAGTAACGGAAATATTGCCAGCCGCTGACTAGCCCGTGGCCGGGCCCGGGCGATGGTTACTGGCATGGCCTGGACTCGGCGCGCTTTCCTCCGCACCGCGGCGGCCGCTGTGGCGGTGCCGGCGGCGATCGTGACCGGAGTCGAACTCGCCAGGTCCGGCGCCGCCCCGGCCGCCAGGTTCACGCCGGCTGCGCGCGGACGCGGCCGCCGGACGCCCGCCGAGCGGACGATCGGGGCGGAGAACGCGCTGCCAGGGACCAGAGACTGGTGGATCAGCAAGCTGGGCGCGCCCGACGAGATCATCGGCTACGCCGGGCAGGCCAGCGTGCGGCCGGGCGAGCACGTTGCGCTGTATGTCTCGACGACAGCGCGCGAGTTCGAGGTCAAGGCGTTCCGGATCGGCTGGTACGGCGGCGACCTGGCCAGGCAGGTCTGGCAGTCCGGCGCGATCCGCGGGTACCAGCAGGCGGCGGCCGGCTTTGCCGCCACGACCAGGACGGTGTCCACCCAGTGGAACGTCTCCCTTGCCGTGCCGACCGACGACTGGCCGCCGGGCAGCTACCTGTTCCGGCTGGACGCCGAGACGGGGGGACAGCGGTACGTACCGCTGACCGTCCGGTCGGCGGCCACCGCGGGCAAGGTCGTGATCAAGAACGCGGTGCCGACCTGGCAGGCCTACAACACCTGGGGCGGCTACGACCTGTACGTCGGTCCGAGCGCTGGCTACGACGACCGGTCCTATGTGGTCAGCCTCGATCGTCCCGGCGACTACGACGGCGCGTACCTGTTCATGGTGTACGAGCGCAAGCTGGTGAACCTGGCCGAGCGGCTCGGCCTGCCGCTGGCCTACCTGACCGCCATGGACATCGCCGCCGACCCGCACTCGCTGGACGGCGCCAGCGCGCTGGTGTCGCCCGGCCATGACGAGTACTGGTCGCCGCCGGAGCGCGAGATCGTGACCGCCGCCAGGGACGCTGGCATGAACATCGCGTTCCTCGGCGCGAACGCGATGTTCCGCCGGACCCGGCTGGAGCCGACCGCGCTCGGCCCGAACAGGCAGGTCGTCTGCTACAAGACCAGCTACCAGTCCGACCCGCTGTACGGGGGGCAGAACGACCTGGTCACCAGCGACTGGCGCGAGCCGCCGAACCCTGACCCGGAGTCGTCGCTGATCGGGACGCTGTACGAGGGCTATCCGGCCATCGCGGACTACGTGGTGCTGACGCCGGACGCGTGGCTGTTCAGCGGCACGGGGGTGCGCGCGGGCACGAGCTTCCCGGTGCTGGTGGGCGTCGAGTATGACCGGGTGACGCCGGGCTTCCCTGTGCAGCGGCCCATCCAGGTGCTCGCGCACTCGCCGCTGACGTGCCGCGGGGTAGCCAGCTTCGCCGACTCGGCGTACTACACGCACCCGAGCGGTGCCGGCGTGTTCAACACCGGCACCATGCGCTGGGTGGAGGCGTTCGGTCCGCCCCTGTACGGCTGGGGACTCACCAGCGCGGCCGGGCAGTTCACCCGGCGGGTGACGGCGAACGTGCTGACCGCGTTCGCCGACGGCCCGGCCGCGGCGACGTGTCCGGCCCGGGACAACCTGGCTGCCGTGCACGAGCACGCGGGCGATCCGCTCGGGCCGGCCGTGGCCACCGGGCAGTGAGCACGACCGCGGATCCGCCTGCCGGCTAACCGGAATCGTCCTCGCGGATGACCCTGGCCGGTTATGGCCGGGCTAGGGTGACACTAACGGGGAGTAGGCGGACGGACGCGGGGTGAACGCGGTGGGCACTGGTAGCGCTCGGGCTCGGTGGGCGGTTCCGGCCGCGGCGGTGGCGGTAGCTGGGATCGTCATCGGAGCGACCGCCGCCGCCAGCGCGGCAGTGCCGTCGCTGCCGCCGCGGACAGCGGCGCAGCTGCTGGCTGACGTTGGCCGGGCTGCGAACCAGCCGGCCTGGCCCTACACCGCGACAGTGCAGCAGACCGCGAACCTGGGCCTGCCCCAGCTGCCGATGGCCCCGCAGTCGGGCGCGACGCCGTCGCTGATGAACGGCACCCAGTCGATCGACATCTGGTACGCCGACCCGCAGCACGTCCGCGTCGCCGTGCCGGTACAGGGCGGCGAGTCGGACGCCCGGCTTGACGGCCCCACGCTCTGGCTGTGGAACTCAAGTAACCAGACCGCGACCAAGGTCACGTTGCCGGTCCAGGGCGCCAGCGGTCCCTTCCAGCAGGGGAACGGAGCCGCCGGGACCGGCGGTCCGTCCGTCGGCGCGCCGTCGATGCCGGTGACGCCGCAGTCCGCGGCGAGCCAGCTACTGCGCGCCATCGGGCCGTCCACGGTGGTCAGCGTGCAGTCGCCGGTCTACGTGGCGAACCGGCCGGCGTATCAGCTGTCGCTGGCGCCGAGGAGCAGCCAGTCGCTCGTGGGCCGGGTACTGATCGCGATCGACGCGAGCCGCGACATTCCGCTGCGGGTCGAGGTCTACGGGCGCGGCTCGACGGGCCTCGCCTACAGCATCGGCTTCACCGCGCTGTCGTTCGGAACCCCGGCCGCGGCCAGCTTCTCCTTCACTCCGCCGCCCGGCGCGACGGTGCAGAAGGAGACCGTGCCGGCCAGCCCGGGCT
>JBOHCP010000662.1:0-3355 GCA_050698875.1 Streptosporangiaceae bacterium
ACGGCACGGTGCTCGCTGATGGTCGTGAGGGCGTCGGCGAGCACGGTCCGCTGGGCGGCCGACAGGCCCGAGGCGGGCTCGTCAGCGAGCAGCACCTTCGGATCGCTGACCAGCGCCCTGGCCAGCTCGGTCAGCCGCTGCGTCTCCAGCGTCATCCCGTCGATGAGCTGATCGCCGGCGCGGGCGATTCCGAGCCGGTCGAGGGCGGCCCACGCCCGCTCCCTGGCGGCGGCCGCCTGGGGTCGCCACACCGATCCGAGGACCCACTGGCGGGGATTGCCCAGACAGGCGACCGCCACGTTGTCGACGGCCGACCGGCCATGCGCGAGCCGGACCGTCTGCCACGTCCGTGCCACTCCCGAGCGGGCCCGCCGCATAGCCGACCATCCGGTGGCGTCCTGCCCGTCTATCGACACCATGCCCGAGTCGACGCGGGCGGATCCGGCTAGCACGTTGAACAGTGTCGACTTGCCCGCCCCGTTCAGGCCGCAGAGGCCGAACAGTCCCTGGCCCGGAACCTCGAGGGACACCGAGTCGACGGCGCGCACGCCGCCATAGCTCTTGGTGACGTCGGTGCAGGCAAGCACGATCGGCGCCGCCCGGCTGCCCGCCGCGTCAGGCGGCGTCGCTAGCACGAGTCCCGCCTCCTCTCGCCCGCGCCCTGGCGGCCGTCGCCCGAAGCCCCGCGGCCCAGCGGTCCGTTCGCCGGCCGAGCAGCCGGGCGACCGCTCCCGCCACGCCGTCCGGCTCCACGATGAGCACGACGATGAGCACGACGCCCTCGATGGTGGTCAGGTTCGTGCTGATGAACGACGTGCTGGTGGTGAGGTACTCGATGACGATGGCGCCGAGGATGGTAGCGGTGACGCTCTTGCGACCGGAGACGAAGACCATGATGAGCAGGGTGATCTCAGCCGACTCGCTGAGCACGTCGGGCGTCACAAGGCCCTGAGCGCTGGCCAGGATCGCGCCGCCGACGGCGGCGAGCACCGACCCGAGCATGAACACCTCGAGCCGCCGCTGCCGCAGGCTGACCCCGAGGGACTCGCCGAGTCGCTCGTCCTCAGCCATGGCCATGAGCTGCAGGCCGATCCCGGATCGCATCACGCGCAATACGAGCCCGGTCGCGAGCCCGAGCAGCACCACCGACACGATCCCGGACCGGACTAGCGCCGACTCATACGTCGCGCCGTTCCAGAACGGCAACACACCGCTGATGCCCGCGAACGACCCGAGATAGGTGGAGAAGGTCGCGAGCTGGTAGATGAACAACGGAAGCAGCAGCGTGGCCAGGGCGAGCGCGAGGCCGGGCGCCCGCGTCACGACAGATCCCACCAGGAACGACACGACCGTCGCCGCCGCGATCACGGCGAGGAAGCTCTCGGCCGAGCTGAAGTTGTATTTGGTCTCCAGAATGCCGGTGCCGTAGGCGCCGACACCCATGAACACCGACTGGCTGAAGGCCAGCTGCCTGCTGTAGCCGAGCTGCAGCACCATGCCCACGGTCACCACCGCGAACCCGACCCCGACGGTTACCGTCAGGCCGAGGTAGGAGCCGTTCATGATGCCCAGCGCGACGCTGCCCACCACGGCGATGCAGACGACCGCGGCCAGCGGCACCGGATCACGGTGCCGAACCTGGTGCGCCACCCGGTCAGCGGTGATCACCGGCTGGACGGCGCCGCTGGCCGATGCGGCCGGTTCCGTCATGGCAACTCCCTAGGCCAGCGCCGCGCTGAGCCCGAGGATCTCAGGCTGGATGATCAGGATGGCGAACAGGATGGCGTACAGCAGCACGTCGTTGTACGAGGTGCTGACGTAGCCACCCAGCATCGCCTCGGCGACGCCGAGCACGAGACCCACGACCACGGCACGGCCTGGCTTCCGGAATGCCGCAAACCCCGCGGCCACCACCCCGATGAGGCTGATCGTGGGACCGCTCTGGAAGGTGAACCCGGTGAGCGGGGACTCGACGATGCCGAAGAGCGCGGCGAGCACCGCGGTCATGATGAAGATCCGGCGCCGGAACAACGCGCTATTGATGCCGACGATCCGTGACCCAAGCACGCTCTCGCCGCACGCGCTCGCGGCCCGACCGGACACCGTGAAGTGCAGGTAAGCCCAGAGCGCGAGCCCGCTCAGCACGGCCAGCCCGATGACGAGGATGCCCGCGCGCTGCACGTGGAAGTCGGCGACGGCCAGCGCCGGCCCGGACCAGATCGCCGGCGCCGCGTGCACGTCGGTGCCAAACAAGGCCCTGGCCGCGCCCTCGAGGACCAGCGACAGGCCGAAGGTGTAGAAGAACACGCTGACGATGCCGTGCGCGCCAGTCCCGCGATCGAAGGCGAAGTGCAGCACGAGGCGGTCGAAGAGCCACGCGACAACACCAACGGCCAGCAGGTCGACGGCGATGCCGGCCACGAACGGGAAGTGGTCCAGCTGAACGAGCTCCGCGGTGCCGATGGCCCCGAGCATCGCGAAGTCGCCGACTGCGAGGTTGAGCACGTTGCAGACCCGGAACCACACCGCCAGGCACGCCCCGAAAATCCCGTAGATAGCGCCGGAGGTAAGCCCGGCGGCTAGCAGGTTGAGGAACTCGCTCACGGCCGCTCCGCGCTGGGCCGCTCGAGTCCAGGTTCAAGCTCGGCCTGCTCCACCAGCCCTCGGTACATCCGCACGGCCCGGTGACACACCCGCAGGGCGTGCACGGGGTTCTCCTCGACGAGCACGATGGTCATGTCGGTTGCGGCCATGGCGCCGAGCCAGTCGTAGACCCGGTGGGTCACCGCTTCGGCGAGGCCCAGACAGGGCTCGTCGAGCAGCAGGATCTTCGGCCGGGCGGCCATCCCGCGGGCGAGGGCGACCATCTGCTGCTGGCCGCCGGACAGCGTGCCGGCCTTCTGTTCCAGCAGCGGCACCAGTTCGGGGAACATGTCGAGGACGCTCGCCACCTCAGCCCAGGCCTGCCGCGCCCACACCCGGCGGGTGCGGCCGTAGCCGCCGAGCATGATGTTGTCCCGCGTCGTGAGCTGCGGGTAGAGGTGGCGCCGCTCGGGTACGAGGACCAGGCCAGCCCGCACCGCGGCTCGCGGGTCACCGACCGGCATCGTCGTGCCGAACACCCGGACCGCGCCGCTCCGGCGCACCAGGCCCGCGACAGCCGTGACCATGCTGGACTTCCCGTGGCCGTTAGGGCCGATGACCGCGATGCACTCACCGGCCCCGACCGAGAACGTCGCGGACTCGACGGCCACGAACTGGCCGTAGCTGACCGACACGCCCTCGACCTCCAGGGCTACCGAGCCAGGATCGGTCCCCTTAACCGCGGCAACTGCCGCCGCCACGTCACTTCCCG
>JBOHCP010000663.1:0-3353 GCA_050698875.1 Streptosporangiaceae bacterium
CAGGCCCGGCTACTCGAACTGCTCGGCGTCGACCCGACCCGCCCGCCATGACGCCCGTCCACGCACTCCAAGTTGATCTATGACCATGTGCGAATTACCGGGCTAGCTGCCCTCGTCCCCCGCGTCTTCCGGCTCGACGCCCTGCACGGACGGGAACCGCTGCAAGCACGTCTGCAGCTCGGCGAGGTTGGCAGGCGAGGCGTTGGTGGTGTCGTACCGGACGCCGTACATCATCGCGACGAACGTCCGCTTGGCGGGCAGCGCCATCGGCGGCGTGTTCTGGATGTGCGAGCACGCGGCCCGGACGTGCAGTGCCGCCGCGACCGAGGTGCCCTCGCCGAAGTCGACCACCAGCCACTGCTGGTCGAGGGCCGCATCCATCTTGGCGCAGCCGGTCAGCACGAGCAGCCCGGCGGTGCACGCGACGGCGAGGGCGACCCATCGGTTACGCCCAGCACTCAGACCGCCACCGTGCGCTGTGGCCATGCCTGTCGGCGTGCGCTGCCGTCGTGGTGCGTGCACGCCGTTACTTTACGGCCACCGGCCGGCCAGCGCGTCTCGGGCCGCCGGCAGGCCGATCCCGTGGCACTCTTGATCCCAGTGCTGTGCGGGATCAGGAGGTGCGATGGCGGGACTGATCGAGGACTACGCGCTGATCGGGGACATGCAGACGGCCGCGCTGGTCGGCCGGGACGGCTCGGTGGACTGGCTGTGCCTGCCGAGGTTCGACTCGGACGCGTGTTTCGCCGCCCTGCTCGGCGACGAGCGCAACGGCCAGTGGCGGCTCTGCCCGACGACCGCCGAGGGGCCGGTGTCCCGGCGCGGCGAGGTCAGCCGGCAGTACCTGGGCGACTCGCTGATCCTGGTCACCACGTGGCGTACCTTCAGCGGCGTCGTCCGCGTCACCGACTTCATGCCCCCGCGTAACCACGCAGACCCCGTGCTGGTCCGGATCGTCGAGGGGGTGGAGGGCAGCGTCGAGATGGAGTCGGTGCTGCGGATCCGGTTCGGCTACGGCAAGGTCGTGCCGTGGGTCCGCCGGAACGGAACCGACATCAGGGCGATCGCGGGACCCGACTCGGTGTGCTTTCACGGCTCGGTCCGCAGCGTCGGGCAGAACATGGCACACGAGGCCGTGTTCGACGTCAAGCCCGGCGACCGGCAGTGGTTCGTGCTGGCCTGGAAGCAGTCGCACCTGTCCCCCGACCCGTGCGTCATCGCGGCGGTGGCGCTGGACCAGACGAAGGCCTTCTGGTCCGACTGGGCGGCCCGCTGTACCTATCACGGCCCGTACCGCGACGCCGTCATGCGCTCCCTCATCACGCTCAAGGCGCTGACATACGCCCCGACGGGCGGCATCGTCGCGGCGCCGACAACGTCGCTGCCCGAGGACATCGGCGGCGTGCGGAACTGGGACTACCGGTACTGCTGGCTGCGCGACGCCACGATCACGCTCGAGGCCTTGCTGCGCACCGGCTATACCGCCGAGGCAGACAGCTGGCGGAAGTGGCTCGGCCGCGCTATCGCCGGCGACCCGCGAGACGTGCAGATCATGTACGGAGTGGCCGGCGAGCGCCGGCTATCCGAGTGGGAGGTCAGCTGGCTGCCCGGCTACGAGCGGTCGGCACCGGTCCGGATCGGCAACGCCGCGGTCGACCAGCGCCAGCTGGACGTCTACGGCGAGGTGACGGATGCCCTCACCCTCGCCCGCCAGGCCGGCCTCGGCTTCGACAAGCACACCTGGAGCCTGCAGCGGAAGCTGCTGGACTTCCTGGAAAAGCACTGGGACGAGCCGGACGAGGGCATCTGGGAGGTGCGCGGGCCGCGACGGCATTTCGTGCACTCCAAGGTGATGGCCTGGGTGGCCTTCGATCGCGCCATTCACCTCGCCGAGGAGGGCAACCCCGGGCCGCTGCAGCGCTGGCGCGCGATCAGGGACCAGATCCACGCGCAGGTGCTCGACCAGGGCTACGACGCGAGCCGTGGCGTGTTCACCCAGTACTACGGGAGCACCGAGCTTGACTCCTCGGTGCTGCTGATCGCCGAGGTGGGGTTTCTGCCGCCAGCCGACCCACGGGTGGTGTCCACGGTCCGCGTGCTGCGCCGCGAGCTCATGCGAGACGGCCTCATGCTGCGCTACACCCAGGCAGGCGGCGCCGGCGGCACGGCCAACGTCGACGGCCTGCCCGGCGCGGAGGGTGCGTTCCTTGCGTGCAGCTTCTGGCTCGTCAACGCGCTGCACCTGATCGGCGAGTACGACGAGGCAGTGGCCGTCTTCGAGCGCCTGCTGGCCCTGCGCAATGATCTCGGGCTGCTCAGCGAGGAGTACGACCCGCGCTACCGACGGCAGGTGGGTAACACACCGCAAGCGTTCAGCCACGTACCGCTGATCCAGGCCGCGCTGAACCTGGAGGGTCACGCCACCGACCACTGCCGCCGGGTCATGACCGACCGCGGCAGCGCCGGCCCCGACGGCGAGGCTGACCTGGCGGACCCTGGCCACGACGACGCCCCCGCGGAGAGCGGGGCTGCCGCAGACTCTGCCTAGCCGCACCAGCCGAGTCGAGGTGCCCGGCGCGGGCTGCCGGGCATCACACCGGCAATGACAGACTGATGGCTAGCCATGCCACCTCGCCCGCACATTCTGGTCGTTAACGGCCGTAAGGTCCACCGGCCTGTCTTCATCCTCGGCGCGCCGCACTCCGGCACCGACCTGGTGGGCTGCGCGCTCAAGCGGTCGCCCGGCTTTCACGTGACGATCGGCCAGGATGCCGTGCAGAGCGTGGTGTACGCCTTCGCCCGCAGCCCGTCGATCCAGCGTGGCCGCGGCGACGCCGCCGCGACGGTGCTGCGCGACGCGTTCGCGCAGGCCTGGCTCGTCACCGCCCACGGCTGCCTGACCTGCTCGCCGGTATGCAGGCACGCAGGCGGGGTCACCGGCCCGGCGCGCTGCGTGGCCGAGCGTGAGATCGTCAGGTACGGCGACGCGAGCCCGGACCTCATGTACTGTGCCACGGCCCTGGTGGCGGCGTTTCCCGACTCCCGGCTGGTGCAGATCGTCCGGGACGGTCGGGACGTGGTCGCGGCCATGCTGTCCGACCCGCAGGTGCTCGGCTGGTTCAAGTCGGGCGTCGCCACCATCGAGACCGAGTTCCCCAACCCGTTTCTCGGCGTCGAGTCCGAGCAGGACCAGGCGATGTGGCCGCGCCTGAGCGTCGTCGGCAAGTGCGCGATGCGCTGGCGTGGCTCGGTGCGGGCGATGGCGCGGCTGCGGGCGGCCATGTCCGCTGATCAGCTCACGACCTTGCGGTACGAGACTGTCGTGAGCCAGCCCGCGGCGACTGCCGCCGCCC
>JBOHCP010000664.1:0-3342 GCA_050698875.1 Streptosporangiaceae bacterium
GTGTGGGTGTTGCGAATTGCGTGCGCGGACGCCTGGCCAACGCCTGGCCTGGCCTTGCCGAGGAATGTCAGCGAGCGATGAGGGCCATCCGCCCGGCTAACAGGGTCGCGACTCAGCAGCGAGACGGCTGCGCATACGTGCTGGCCTCCTCACGCCACTGGTCGTGCCTGTTTCCGCAGCATGGAGCCGGGCGCAAGCATGAGCGGCCCATCGTGCTCGAGCCGTGGCAGCAGGCGATCGTCACCGCGTTCCCTGGTGACTTCGCGCGGGGACTGTTTCACTCAGACGGCTGCCGGTTCACCAACCGGGTGCGGCGGCAGCTCGCGGGCGGCGACCGCTGGTATGAGTACCCGCGGTACATGTTCACGAACGAGTCAGCAGACATCCGCGCGCTGTGCGGGCAGGCGCTCAGTCAGCTCGCAGTGGCCTGGCGCTACTCCCGGCGCAACACGATCTCGGTTGCTCGCCGCGAGGCGGTCGCGCGGCTGGACGAGTTCGTCGGCCCGAAATTCTGACCGCCGCACTGCGGACGATCTTCATGGATGTCGCTCTGGTGCTGCTGCAGCTGCACTAAGCGGACATCCATGAACCGGCGGGCTGGCGCCAGGCGGGCGGCACAGTCAGCCGGCCATGGTCAGGCCGCCGCTGACGCTGAGCACCTGGCCGGTGATGTACCTGGCCATGCCGGAGGCGAAGAACAGCACCGCGGCGGCGATCTCCTCCGGCTGCGCCACCCGCCGGAACGGGATGGCCCGGACCAGCGCCTCGCGCGTGCTCTCCGGGAGCGACTGAAACAACGGCGTGTCCGTGGGCCCCGGGCAGACGCAGTTGACGGTGATCTGATACCTGGCCACCTCGCGGGCCAGCGACTTGGTGAACGCGATCACGCCACCCTTCGCGCCGGCGTAGACGGTCTCCCCGCTGCTGCCGACCCGGCCGGCGTCGCTGGCGACGTTGACAACCGTGCCGCCGCGGCCTGCCGCGATCATCGGCGGCAGGAACGCGTGCGAAACCCGCACGTGGCCGACGTAGTTGATGTCCACGACGTCCCGCCAGAACTGCTCGCCGGTCTCCAGGAACGGGCCGGGCCGGTCCCAGCCTGCGGCGTTCACCAGGATGGTGACCGCGCCGAGCCGGTCCTGCACCGCATCCCTGGCGGCGCCGATCGACGAGTTTGACGTCAGGTCGAGGAAGACGGCAGTAACCCGGCCGTGCGCCGCGGCCGTCTGCTCGGCGCCCGCAAGGTCGCGGTCGGCCGCCACCACCATGGCCCCGTGCCCTGCCAGTGCGGTCGCGATGGCCCGCCCGATCCCGGATGCGGCACCAGTGACCACGGCAACCTCGTCGGTGAAGTCCATGGCAGCATTGTGCGGCGAGCGGCACCAGGAGGGCAGCGTGGACGAGGCTTCATTCGATCAGATACTCACGGCGGTGCGGCAGTTCGTCCGGGACCGGGTGATGCCGCGCGAGGACGAAATCGAGCAGTCCGACGCGATCCCCGACGACTTGCGCGCGGCCGCGGCCGGACTAGGCCTGTTCGGGTACGCGCTGCCTGAGGAATACGGCGGCGCGGGTGCCACCGTGACGCAAGACGTGCGACTGGCTTTCGAGTTCGGCTACGTTACCCCGGCATTCCGCTCGATGTTCGGCACCAACAACGGCATCGCCGGCCAGGTGATCGCCAGGTTCGGCTCGATGGAGCAGCAGCAGGCGTTCCTGCCGCGGCTGGCGTCCGGCGAGCTGATCGCGTCGTTCGCGCTGACCGAGCCGGAGGCGGGCTCGAGCCCCGCGGGCCTGAAGACGTCCGCCCGGCGCGACGGCGCCGACTGGGTGCTGGCGGGCAGCAAGCGGTTCATCACCAATGCGCCGCTCGCGGGCCTGTTCGTGGTGTTCGCCCGCACCGGCCACGCGGCGGAAGCGGGCTCCACGGCGGGATCGGGGACCTCCGGGGGATCCGGCGAGTCATCCCCGCGACCCGGGCACGGCATCTCGGTGTTCCTGGTAGACGCCGACAGCCGGGGCCTCACCGTCGGGCCTCGTGACCACAAGATGGGGCAGCGCGGAGCCTGGACCGCGGAGGTGCACCTCGACGACGTCCGGGTCCCGGCCGACCGGCTAGTCGGCGCCGAGGGTCGCGGTTACCGCAGCGCGATGACCGTGCTGGCGCGGGGCAGGCTGCACATCGCGGGCATGTGCGTGGGCACGGCCCAGCGGGTCCTTGACGAGTCGGTGGCGCACGCGGCGCTGAGCAAGCAGGGCGGGCGGCCGATCGGCGACTACCAGCTCGTTCAGGCCATGCTCGCCGACTCCTACGCCGAGCTGGCGGCCGGGCGCAGTCTCGTCCTGACCGCGGCTGAGCGCTACGACGCCGGCGCTGACGTTGCAGCAGGCCCGGCGGCGGCCAAGCTGTACTGCAGCGAGATGGTGTCCCGCGTCGCCGACCGCGGGGTGCAGATCCACGGCGGGCTTGGTTACCTGACCTCGACCGTGGTGGAGCGCATGTACCGGGACTGCCGCCTGTACCGGCTCTACGAAGGGACCAGCGAGATCCAGAAGCTCATCATCGCGCGCGAGCTGCTGTCGGCGCACGCCCCGCGCCGAGCGCTGTCCCCCGCTAGCGGGGGGTGAGGCGGCCGTCGTTGAGGGCGAGTACGTCGTCGGCCATGTCGAGGAGGGCGGGGTCGTGGGTGGCGACCAGGGCGGTGATGCCCTCGCCGGTGACCACGGTCCGCAGCAGCCGCATGATCTGCCTGCCGGTCTCGGAGTCCAGCTGGCCGGTGGGCTCATCAGCGATGAGCAGTTCTGGCTGGACCGCCAGCGCCCGGGCGATGGCGACCCGCTGCTGCTGGCCGCCGGACAGCTCGCCCGGCCGCTGGCTGGCGTGCTGGTCCAGGCCGACGACGCTGAGCAGCAGGCCAACCCGCTCCTCCCGGGCGGCGCGGGGGGTGCCGGCGATGCGCAGCGGGATGCCGACGTTCTCGGCCGCGGTCAGCGTGGGGATCAGGCCGAAGGACTGGAAGATGAACGACACCGTGCTGCGGCGCAGCAAGGTGCGCTCCCTGGCCGGCATCGCCGACACGTTCTTCCCGCCGACCAGCACCACGCCGCTGGTCGGGGTGTCCAGCCCGCCCACGATGTTCAGCAGCGTCGTCTTGCCCGACCCGGACCGGCCGACCAGCGCCACCAGCTGGCCGCGCCCGATCGTGAACGAGGCGCCGCGCACCGCGTGCACGGCCGTGCTGCCGTGCCCGAACGTGCGGGTAACCTCCCGCGCCTCCACCATCAGCGGGGCCGGGCCCAGCACCACCCCCGCCGCCGCGGCCGGGCGCGCCTGCGGCGGGC
>JBOHCP010000665.1:0-3314 GCA_050698875.1 Streptosporangiaceae bacterium
GACCCGCCATCGGCCGATGTGACCGCGCACACCGTGGAGGCGCTCGCGGCGGCGGGCCTCGGGGCGAGCCGCGCGGCGCGGCGCGGCGTGGCCTGGCTGCTGCGCAACCAGGAGCCCGACGGGTCGGGGTTCGGCCGCTGGGGCGCGAACTACGTCTATGGCACGGGCGCCGTCGTGCCCGCGCTGATCGCCGTCGGCGTGCTGCCCGGTAAGCCGTGCATCAGGCGAGCGGTGAGCTGGCTGGTCGCGCACCAGAACCCGGACGGCGGCTGGGGCGAGGACCTGCGCTCTTACACCGATCCCGACTGGGCGGGCCGCGGCACCTCGACCGCGTCCCAGACCGCCTGGGCGCTGCTGGCGCTGCTCGCCGCCGGCGACGAGGACGCCGTTGCCAGCGCCGAACGGGGGGTCGCCTGGCTGACGGCCACCCAGCGGCCGGACGGGACCTGGGACGAGCCGCAGTTCACCGGCACGGGCTTCCCCGGCGACTTCTCCATCAACTACCACCTGTACCGGCTTGTCTTTCCCGTCAGCGCGCTGGGGCGCTACCTGGGCGGCAGCCGATGAGAACGCTGACGGTGTGCGCGCCGCTCCGGGTCGAGGCCCGCGCCCTGCGCCGCGGGCTGGCCGGGGCCAGCCAGGTGCAGGTGGTCAGGACAGGTTACGGGCCGGCCAGGGCGGCGGCCGCCGCGGCCAGGCTCGCAGGCTCAGCACCGCACGCGCTCGCGGTGGGCGGCGTGGCCGGAGCGCTGACCGACGACCTGCACGTCGGCGACGTCGTCGTCGCCATCGAGGTGACCTACCGCGGCAGCACGGTGCGCTGCCCGTCCGCACCGCTGCTGGCGGGTGAGCTGCGCCGCGCCGGGTTGCGCGCGAGTGTCGGCGGAATCGCCACCGTCGATCACCTGATCCGGGCCGGCCAGCACGCCGCGCTCGCCGCCACCGGGGCGGTCGCGGTCGACATGGAGTCCGCGCCGCTGCTCGCGGCCGCGACCGGCCAGCCTGTCGTGGTGCTGCGGGCGATCTCCGACACGCCGGACCAGCCGCTGGCCAGTCCCGGCATCGTCACCGGCGGCCTGGCAGCGCTCCGGTCGCTGCGGCAGGCCGCCCCGGCGCTCGCCCGCTGGGCCGCCGCGGTCGGGCCGCGGCGGGTGCTGCTGGCCAGTCCGCGGTCGTTCTGCGCGGGCGTCGAGCGCGCGATCGAGATCGTCGAGTTGGCGCTCGAGCAGCGCGGCGCGCCGGTGTACGTGCGGAAGCAGATCGTGCACAACGGGACGGTCGTGGCGGACCTGGAGCGGCGCGGCGCGGTGTTCGTGGACGAACTGGCCGAGGTGCCGGACGGGGCCAGCGTGGTGTTCTCCGCGCACGGCGTCTCTCCTGACGTCCGGCAGGAGGCGGCCAGGCGCCGGCTGGACACGGTCGACGCGACCTGCCCGCTGGTCGCCAAGGTGCACGCCGAGGCCCGCCGGTACGCCGCAGACGGCTACCTGGTCGCGTTCATCGGTCACGCGGGCCACGAGGAGGTCGAGGGCACCCTCGGCGAGGCGCCCGGCTCGATGGCCCTCGTCGAGGGGCCTGCCGACGTGGCGCGGCTGGCCCCGGCCGACCCGGCCAAGGTGGCCTACCTGATGCAGACGACGCTCGCCACGGACGAGGCAGGCGCCATGGTCGACGCGATCACCGAGCGCTTCCCCGCGGCGACGGGGCCGGGCACCGACGACATCTGCTACGCCACGACGAACAGGCAGGCCGCGGTCCGGGCCATCGCGGCCCGGTGCGACGTCGTGCTGGTGGCGGGATCGGCCAACTCGTCCAACTCGGTGCGCCTGGTCGAGACGGCGCAGCGCGCGGGCGCGGCCGCCTACCTGGTGGACCGCGCCGAGGACATCGAGCTCGGCTGGCTGGCGGGCGCGTCGACGGTCGGGATCACCGCAGGAGCGTCGGCGCCGCCCGCGATCGTCGACCAGATCGTGACTGCCATCGGCGGGCTCGGTGAGGTCACGACCGAGGAGGTGGCCGTGGCCACCGAGTCGGTGCAGTTCGGGCTTCCCAAGGAGCTGCGCCGACAGGCGATCGGCTCGGCGGAGAGCTGACGGCAGGGATACCAGGAATTACTGATGAGAAAGACGGTGCCATCGTGAGCATGCCACTGCGCCAGAGCCTGCGGGTGGGATCGTACCTGCTGGGCCAGAAGCTGCGCGGTAACAAGAAGTTCCCGCTGATCGTCGAGCTTGAGCCGCTGTTCGCCTGCAACCTCAAGTGCGCGGGCTGCGGCAAGATCCAGCAGCCGGCCAGCTTGCTCAAGCAGCGGATGCCGGTTGAGCAGGCCCTCGGCGCCATCGAGGAGTGCGGGGCGCCCATGGTGTCGATCGCCGGGGGCGAGCCGCTCATGCACCCGCAGATCGACGTGCTGGTCAGCGAGCTGGTGAAGCAGAAGAAGTTCGTGTTCCTGTGCACGAACGCGCTGCTGATGCCGAAGAAGCTGGACAAGTTCACCCCGTCGCCGTACTTGGCCTTCGTGGTGCACATTGACGGCCTGCGCGACCGGCACGATGAGTCGGTCTGCAAAGAGGGCGTGTTCGACGAGGCCGTCGCGGCCATCAAGGAGGCGAAGCGGCGCGGCTTCACGGTGAACACCAACACCACGTTCTTCAACACCGACACGCCGCAGACTGTCATCGACGTGCTGAACTACCTCAACGACGACCTGCAGATCGACAACATGCAGATCTCGCCCGCCTACGCCTATGAGAAGGCGCCCGACCAGGAGCACTTCCTCGGCGTCACCGAGACCCGGGAGCTGTTCCGCAAGGCCTTCGACGGCGGGAACAGGCGCCGCTGGCGGCTGAACCACTCGCCGCTGTTCCTGGATTTCCTTGAGGGCAAGGTCGACTTCGCCTGCACCGCGTGGGGCATCCCGTCCTACTCGCTGCTCGGCTGGCAAAAGCCCTGCTACCTGATGGCGGACGGCTACACCAAGACCTACAAGGAGCTGATCGAGACCACCGACTGGGACTCCTACGGGCGCGGCAAGGACCCGCGCTGTGCCAACTGCATGGCGCACTGCGGCTACGAGCCGACCGCAGTGCTGGCGACGACGCAGTCGCTGCGCGAGTCGATCCGGGCGGTGCGCAACACCTAGCCGGGCCCGGCCGGGCTTGTGGTCGCGCCCGGCCCGGCTAGGAGCGGCGTCGCAGGAACTCCAGCGTCCGCTGGTTGAACTCCGCGGTCACCTCGTAGATCGGCGCGTGCGCGGCAGCGGGGAACACGATGAGCTCCGCGCCAGCGATGCCGTCGGTCAGCGGCCCGGCGAA
>JBOHCP010000666.1:0-3296 GCA_050698875.1 Streptosporangiaceae bacterium
GCTGCCGCTCATCAGTCCCACTTCCGCTCGTAGACGTCCCCCGCGATGCCGTGGTCATGGTGCCCGGCCGCGTGGCCCTGCTCGCAGGCCCGCTGCGCCGCGACCGCCCGGTCCACCTCCGCCCGCTCGTGCTGTACGGCTCCCCGAGCGTCTCCGCCCGCTCGGCCAGCAGGTCAGCAGCCGCCTCGGCCTTCGCGTACTGCGCCAGCGGCAGCCCGTCGAGCCAGGACCGGACCTCCGGCTCCACCTCGATCTCGAACCGACCCGGCATACCACCTCGTATATATACCACCTCCGGTATGCGGGAACCTTCCGCCGGCACCTGACGCCGGGGCGGGCAGCGGAAGCAGGTCCCGAGCAAGTCCCGGGCTCGCGAGCCTCCAGCGGCCACGAGCGCGAGCGCCTGCCCGGGCGGCACGGCCCGACGGCAGCCGTCAGCGGGCGGGCAAGGCCTGCCGTCACCGGCGGCCGGCCAGAAAAAAGCTATGCCGGAGATGCCCGTATCGGCGGTATCGGCTGGTTCCGTGAGGGCATCTGGGAAGGCCAGCCAGCGGTTGGCGGGCTCGTGCCAGGGCGTTCCGGACGGCTGGCGGGGCCGTCCTCCCGGCGCCGGCAAGGCGGGCCGAGTTGGTGGGCCGACGCCACCGGCAGCGTTCCCACGGCCTCGTTCACCGTCGCCAAGCTGCGCTGGCTGGCCGAGCACGAGCCGGGGAACGCCGCCCGGATAGCCAGGGTGCTGCTGCCGCACGACTGGCTGACCCGCCGGCTCGGCGCGGCAGAGCCGGTGACCGACCGCGGCGACGCGTCCGAGACGGGCTACTTCGCCACCGCGAAGGGCCAGTGGCTGCCGGAGCTAGCCGCCGCTGCGCTGGGTCACGAGCTCGCGCTGCCGCGGGTGGCCGCACCGGGCGAAGCGGTGGGGCAGACCGGCGACGGCGCGCTGCTCGGGTCGGGCACGGGGGACAACATGGCGGCCGCGCTCGGTCTCGGCCTGGAGCCGGGCCAGGTGGCCGTGTCCGTCGGCACGTCGGGCACCGCATTCGCGGTCGCAGCGGTCCCGGCGGCTGACCCGTCCAGTGCCGTTGCCGGGTTTGCCGACGCGACCGGACACTTCCTGCCGCTGGTGTGCACCGTCAACGCCGGTCTCGTGCTGTCCGCCGCTGCGGCCAGGACCGGCACGGACCTGGCCGGGCTGGATCAGCGGGCGCTGGCCGCTCGGCCCGGCGCGGACGGCGTCACGCTGGTGCCGTATTTCGACGGCGAGCGGACCCCAAACCTGCCGCGAGCCACCGGCATCATGTCGGGGCTGACCAAGCGCAACGCCACGGCGGACAACCTGGCCAGGGTGACCGGCCGCCCGCCTGGCCACGGCCGCCGGCGGAGCGGCATTCCGGCGCGCCGCAGCCAGGCATCAGAGACCGAAGTGCTACGCCGCGCTGCGCGCCGGCGGGTCGTCGTGGGCCGGCGGCGTGCCCGCCGGGTCATGACGCTGACGTTGTGGACGTCATGACCCGGAGATCACGACATTGACGATCCGGTCGGGCACGATTACCAGTCGCTCGATCGAATGGCCGGCCGTGTGCTCGGCGAAGCCCGGATGCCCGGCCAGGATCGACTCGATCGCATCGCTGTCAGCTCCGGACGGCACCGTGATGGTGAACCGGGTCCTGCCGTTGACCTGAACGGGCATGGTGACAGACCGCTCCGCGGCCAGTTCTGCGTCAGCTGACGGGTAGTCGGAGTAAGCCAGCGACTGGCCGTGCCCCAGCCGGGCCCAGAGCTCCTCGGCAATGTGCGGCGCCAGTGGCGCCACCATCAGCACCAGCGGCTCGGCTAGCTCGCGCGGCAGCGCGCCCGCCCCGGCCGACATCCTCGCTGCCGTCGTCATCAGCTCCATCAGCCGGGCGATCGCGGTGTTGAAGCGGAGCAGGCCGAAGTCCCGGCGCACGGCGGCGATCGTCGCGTGCAACTCGTGGCGCGCGTCCCGATCCAGCGGTGCGCCGGAGACGGTCAGCTCGCCGGTCTGCTCGCTGATCATGCTGCGCCACAGTCGCTGAAGGAACCTGTGCACTCCGACCACGTCGCCGGTCCGCCACGGCTTATCGGACTCGACCGGTCCCATCGCCATCTCGTACAGCCGCAGCGTGTCCGCTCCGTACCGCCGGTACATCTCATCCGGACTGACGCCGTTCTTCAGGCTCTTGCCCATCTTCCCTGACCGCCTGGTCACCGGCCGGCCGCGGTAGCTGGCCGAGCCGTCGCGCGCGTGCGTAACCTCGGTGGCCGGGACGTAGCTGCCGCGCTCGTCCGTGAACGCGTCGGCGGTGATCATGCCCTGGTTCACCAGCCGCGCGAACGGCTCCGGCGTGGACACCAGCCCGAGGTCGTACAGGACCTTGTGCCAGAACCGCGCGTACAGCAGGTGCAGTACCGCGTGCTCGGCGCCGCCGACGTACAGGTCAACGCCGCCCGGTGCCATGAAGTACCGTTCCGCCTCCGGGTCGGCGAAGGCATGCTCATTGTCCGGGTCGGTGTAGCGCAGGTAGTACCAGCAGGACCCGGCCCACTGGGGCATGGTGTTGAGCTCGCGCCGGTAGGTCCGCAGCCCGTCACCCAGGTCCAGCTCCACGGTCACCCAGTGCGCTGCTCGCGCCAGCGGCGGCACCGGCTCGCTGTCCTCATCCGGATCGGGCTCCGGCCTGAAGTCGGTCAGCTCCGGGATCAGCACGGGCAGCTCCCGCTCGGGCAGCGCGATGGGCGCGCCGCTGTCGTCATACACGATCGGGAACGGCTCGCCCCAGTACCGCTGGCGGGAGAACAGCCAGTCGCGCAGCCGGTAGCGACGGGTCGCGTGGCCGCATCCGCCGCGCTGCAGCCAGGAGACACACGCGCCGATGGCGGCGGGGGTATCCAGGCCGGCCAGCTGCGGTCCCGGTGCCGTGACGTACTCGCCGTCTGGGCCGGTCACCGGCCGGACCGGCAGCCCGAACTCGCGGGCGAAGTCCCCGTCGCGCTCGTCGTGCGCGGGCACCGCCATGATCGCGCCGGTACCGTAGCCCGGCAGCACGTAATCGGCCACGAAGACCGGGATCGACTCGCCGGTGATCGGGTTGACCGCGTGCCGGCCGGTGAATACGCCCGACCTGGCCGCCTCGCCTGCTGTCCGCTGGCGGTCGCTCAGCCGGGCCGTGGCTGCCCGGTAGGCGGCCACAGCGGCCGTCGGCTGCGGGGCGGCCGGCCGGCCGCGCCAGCGCTCCGGGGTCGCGTCCGGCCACGCGTCGCGCACCAGCCGGCTC
>JBOHCP010000667.1:0-3287 GCA_050698875.1 Streptosporangiaceae bacterium
TGTTCGCCGTCTGGGACGGGCTGGCGTCGACGGGCGCGCTGCCCGAGCAGCTGTACGTGGCCGAGCTCGGCGTCGGCAACGGCAGTCAGGCCAAGGTCTTCCTTGACGAGTTCCGCGACCTGGACGCGGCCCACGGCCAGGACTACTACCGCCGGCTGCACTACCTCATGTGCGACTACTCCCAGCACGTCCTCGACCTGGCCAGGGAGACCGTCGCACCACACGTCCTGCACGTCAGCTCCGTGTCCCTCGACGCGACCCGGCCGCGCACCTCGCTCGGCTTCCTGCGCGGCCGGTTGTTCCTGCTCTACATCTCCAATGTCTACGACAACCTGCCGACCGACGAGGTCGCCCAGTTCGGCGGCCAGCCCTACCTGGTGCAGGCTCGGGCGTACTTCCCGCCGGCCGAGGCAGCCGAGCTCGCCGCGTCGGTCGCCGCCACGCCCGCGCAGCTGCCCGCGCTGGTGCACAAGCTGCTGCGACTCGGCCCCGACCTGCTCCCCGACGCCGCGCCCGGCCACGTCGCCGACACCGACGCCGCGGTCGGGTTCTGGCGGCGGGCCTGGTCGGCGCTGCGGCTCGCCGAGCGCTACGTCCCGCTGAGCGGCCTCGACCTGTACCGGCTGGCCTCCTCGCTGAGCGGCGAGATGCTCAGGCCCATGCTCGAGTCGGGCGGCGACATCCGGATGCACGTGAGCAACGGCGCGCTGGCGAGCTTCGCCGACAGCATCGAGCTGCTGCATCCGTTCGGAAAGCTGGTCTGCCACGACCTGTTCCTCACTGACGTCCAGGGCTACCGCACGGCGTTTCGCGGCCCGGGCAAGTACGACGGATCGGTGGTGAACTGGGTGAACGGCCCGCTGCTCGCGCACGTCGGGCGGCGCCACGGGCTCGACGTGCACTACGAGCCGTTCCGGCATCGCAGCGGAGGCAGCATCGTGACCATGACGGCGCAGGCGCGGGACTGACATGGCGAGCGGACCCATGCTGGCGCAGGTGCCGCTGCTGCCGACGACCGTCGTCGGCTCCTATCCGGTGCCGGACTGGATGGAGCGGCTCAAGAGCGATTACTTCCGCGGCCGGATGAGCCGCGGCCAGCTCGCTGACCTGCACGAGATGGCGATCAAGGCCGCGCTGCGGGATCAGGAGCTTGCGGGCATCGACATCGTCTCCGACGGCGAGCTGCGGCGCGACAATGACATCGACTACTTCCTCGCGCGGCTGCCAGGAGTGCAGATCACGAACCCGGCGAAGGACTTCTACTTCGACTACTACGAGGCAACGCTCTCGCGGCGGCTGCCCGAGCCAGACGGCGCGCCGCTGCGGCTGGCCGACGACTTCGCGTTCGCCGCGGCGCACACCTGCGCGCCTATCAAGTTCTCCTTCACCGGTCCGTTCTCGCTGTCCCGCCATCTGCGCGGCAGCGCCTACCCCGACAACCGCGAGCTGGTCTTCGGCATCGCCCGCATCCTGCACGCCGAGGCCCGCGCGCTGGCCGCCCGGGGCGCCAGCCTGCTGCAGATCGACGAGCCGTTCCTGGCCGGGCATCCGGATCAGGTGGCCACCGCGGTCGAGGCCATCAACATCGTCGCCAAGGACGTCGACGTCACGTGGGCGCTGCACGTCTGCTACGGCAACCGGTATGCCCGCCCGCTCTGGGAGGGTCACTATGACTTCCTGTTCCCCGCGGTGCTGGACGCCGCGGTTGACCAGCTCGTGCTCGAGTTCGCCCGCAAGGGTTACGAGGACCTGCCGGTACTCGCTAAGTCCGGCTGGGACCGGGACGTCGGTCTCGGCGTGATCGACGTCAAGAGCGCCGAGGCCGAGACGCCTGCGCAGGTCGCCGACCGGATCCGCCGGGCGCTTGAGTTCGTGCCGGCCAGCCGGCTCATCATCAACCCGGACTGCGGGCTTCGGCACGTGCCAGGCCCGGTGGCCAGGTCGAAGCTGGCCGCTATGGTCGAGGGCACCGCGGTCGTCCGCGGGGAGCTTGACCCCGACCGGCAGAAGGCATCGCCGCCCACGCAGAAACGATCGCGCAAGGAGACGACTCAATGACCCAGCCAGGACACGGCGACTACCTGTTCACCTCTGAGTCGGTGACCGAGGGACACCCGGATAAGGTCGCCGACGCCATCTCGGACGCGGTCCTGGACGCCGCGCTGGCCAGCGACCCGTATTCGCGCGTGGCCTGCGAGACGCTGATCACCACCGGCATGGTCGTGGTCGCCGGCGAGATCACCACGCCCCACAACCTCGACTACGCAGAGATCGCGCGCGACACCGTGACCCGCATCGGCTACGACAACGGCGACTGCGGCTTCGACGGCCGGACCTGCGCGGTGCTGGTCGCGCTCGACAAGCAGTCCCCCGACATCGCTCAGGGCGTGGACGAGGCGCACGAGATCCGCGACAAGCAGTCCGAGGACGACCTCGACCGCGCCGGGGCCGGCGACCAGGGGATGATGTTCGGCTACGCCACTGACGAGACGCCCGAGCTCATGCCGATGCCGATCGCGCTGGCGCACCGGCTGGCCCGGCGGCTCGCCGCGGTTCGCAAGGACGGCACGCTGCCGTACCTGCGCCCGGACGGCAAGACGCAGGTGAGCGTGCGGTACATCGGCAACGTGCCGGTCGGTGTCGAGCGGGTGCTGATCTCGGCCCAGCATGCGCCGGAGGCCTCGCTCGACGAGATCCGCGAGGACCTGTGGAACCACGTGGTCACCCCGGTGCTGCCCGCCGAGCTGTACGACGCCGCGGCGCTGCACGTCGGGCTCCTGGTCAACCCGACGGGCCGGTTCGTGATCGGCGGACCCGCCGGCGACGCGGGCCTCACCGGCCGCAAGATCATCGTCGACACCTACGGCGGATACGCCCGGCACGGCGGCGGGGCGTTCTCCGGGAAGGACCCGTCCAAGGTCGACCGCAGCGCCGCGTACGCGGCGCGGCACCTGGCCAAGAACATCGTGGCGGCTGGCCTCGCCCGGCGGGCCGAGGTTCAGGTCGCCTACGCGATCGGCGTGGCCAGGCCAGTGTCGCTGCTCGTCGAGACGTTCGGCACTGAGCGGGTGAGCCGGGACCTGATCATGCAGCTCGTCACCGAGCACTTCGACATGCGCCCCGCCGCGTTCCGCCGCGACCTGGACCTGCACCGGCCGATCTACTCGCAGACGTCAGCGTACGGTCACTTCGGCCGCACCGACGTCGACCTGCCGTGGGAGTGCACCGATCGCGCGGCCGCGCTGCGCGCGGCGGCCGGCCTTCCGGCCGTTGCCGCCGGGCAGACC
>JBOHCP010000668.1:0-3276 GCA_050698875.1 Streptosporangiaceae bacterium
GAGGAGATGGCGCTGACCTGCGCTGTTGCCCAGCTTTCCGTCGTACACGGTGCGCCGAAATGCCCGTCCGACGAGCGCCCGGGGCCGGAAATGAGTCACTTCGTGACACGTTTCGGACTCCTGAAAAATGGCCGAGCCGCTGCGACACCACATGTACTGGCTCCCGCGCCGTCAGCAGGATCGTCGCGTGCGTGTGCCGCAGGTCGTGGGTGCGGATCACCGGCAGCTCGCCAGCGCCGATCGTTGCCCGACAGCGGGCGACGTCGCGGACGGATCTCGAAGCTCATCACGTCGCTCCGCGTAAACGGCGTGGAGGTAAAGAAGGGGCCGCATACCCGGCTCGGGCAGTCGTACACGCTTGACCGGCTAACCGTCTCTCCGAATATCGGGGGAACATCGTCACATCGTCAACATCGTCATGATGGTGCCGATGACCAGCCAAAACGCCGTGACGAACCTGGTGACGAACTTCCCCCGGATGACGAACTCCCGCGGGACTGGGGCGACGAACCTGGTGACGAACTTCCTGCCCCGGATGACGAAGGCCCGGAAAGTTCGTCACGCTCCCAGGAAAGCCCTGACCTGGAGAAACTGCCTGACGGTGACGAACATGACGATGTGACGAACTTCCCCCAACCTAAGGGGGGAGCACCCGTTGACACAGTGCCAGCGCTCCTGCACGACCAGCTGGGTGCCGTCCTGATTGACGCGACCGTTAACGGCAACTCGCCTGCGCCCCGGCCCAATCAGAAAGCCGATCAACCTGCCCGCTGCATCGCGCCCGGCTGCCCGAAGAATGCGCGACCAGGAACGGCGACCTGCTGGGAGCACGCCCGAGAGTACGAGCCAGTCGGAGGAGAGTCCTGATGCCACAACTGACGATCCACAACGCGCAACTCACGACAGCCAAGGCCGAGATGGTCAAGCTGACCGTCGACAGCAAGCAGGTCACTCTGGCCGTGTTCCGGCAGCTCATCGAAGAGCCGCTCGTTGATGAGGACGGCAACCTGAACGGCGTCCCATGGGGCACCGTCAACTACCACCCGGACAAGTGCGCCGACGAGCGCGATCACCTCCACGTCGTGTGGCAGAAGGGCGACCTGCTGCGGCGCAGCATGGTCCGGCAGCCGCGGTGGTGGGCGACCCGGTTTTACTCCGAGTGGACCGACGATTACATCCAGGCGATTTACTGCCTCAACGCCCACAAGGAGCCGTCCGGGTGGCGCACTATCCGGGTCGACGGCGACCGGTGCATCGAGTTCCGCCTTGATGACATGGACTGCGAGACGCTGGCGGTGCCGAAGTCGAAGTGGGATCTCCATGAGTGCCTGACGGCGGAGAAGCGCGACGAAGAGCTTGAAGGCCTGCGCGAGGACATCGCCACAGAGAAGCTCCGGCGCCGCCGGATCAGTGACCACTGGAAGGCTCTGAACGACCTTCCCCAGCTCTTCATCGCGGTGTAGGCAATGACCACCACCACCGAGACCAGGACGGAGGGCCGGAAGGCCACCGCGGCGGAGAAGCGGGCAGGCCTGCTGGCCAGGGGCTACACCGCCGCCGGAAAGCCGACTAGGTGCGCGTTGTGCTCCGGCAAGGTCGCTGTCGGTCAGTACATCGCCCAGATGCCGTCGTCGTGGCGGCCGGAGACCAAACTCCGTCACGCCCACTACGGGTGCTTCGAGCGACTGCAGGAGTGGGTGCGCGCGAGGGCCGCGGGTGAGTCGCCGGCGCCGATCATCTGGGCCCCGCGCAACGCCCGGCCTGCCGAAGCGCCCAAGCCCCGGAGCCGCGTCACCGGCGCCAACCGTGCGGCTGCCGCGGCATATGCGGGCGACGGGCCGAAAGCTGCCGCATGGATCGCTGAGTATGTCGCCGCCAACGGCTCAGGCCCGCTGTGGACCGAGCTGCGGCAAGCGATGGGCTGGTCGCCGCGGCGGGTCGCCGACACCGTCATCCGGGATCTAGCTCGCGCCGGGTGGCTGTCCTTCACCGCCGAGGAGCGCAGCCTCAGGCCGGGCCCGGCAGCACAGTCCGGAGCAACTGAGTGACCGGGGACACCAGGTCGACAGTGCTCGCCTGGATCCGCAAGCACCCCGGCTCGTCCCCGGCCGCCGTCGCTGCCGCCACGGGCATCGCCAGGGACACCGTCAAGAAGCAACTCCAGCGCGCGGCGGCGGCGGGGACGCTCCGCAGCGACGGCCAGGGACATTACTACGACGGCAGGCGGCGTCACTTGTCCCCGGTGCCACCTGTCAGCGATACCGGGGATGGGGTAACCGAATTGCGCAGCGTTCCCGTAACAAGGGGCCGGGGACGCTGACGCACCCGCTCCGGTCGCTGGCGCGGACCAACCTCATGGCAAGAGGTTGGTCCGCTGGACCTGTACCTACTGCGGGTGGGTGCATTCCGATCCGGACGTGACCCGGTGCCAGGCGTGCGGGTGGCCCCGATGACCGCCCGTACCGCCAGGCCCAAGCCCGACGACGACAGGCTGACCTTCCGCGAGGTTCGCGACTTGATGAAGCGCAGCTACACCCGGCCGCTGGAGCCGGTACCGGCCTTGCATCAGATGGCCCGGCGCCGCCGCGACCTGCCCGTCGCCGGCGACCAGGACGACGACACCACCACAACACCCGAAGGGAACGGATCATGACCGAGACGATGACCCGCCGCGACCGTGACGACCTGGCGAAGGTGGCGCGCATGCGAGCCAGGCTCGCTAAGGACGGCATCGCCGCACGTGAGGCGGCACTACTCGCCGACGTCGAGGAGCAGCTGTCGGCGGTCTACAAGTTCGACCACGACGCGTGGGCGGACATCACCCGCCACGCCCAGCAGCTCATCAAGGACGCCGACAGGCAGATCGCCGAGCGCTGCCGGGAGCTAGGCATCCGCGAGGAGTTCCGTCCGAAGCTGGAACTTGGCTGGATGCGCCGCGGCGAGAACGCCTCCTCAGAGCGGCGCGGCGAGCTGCGCAGGACCTCCCAGACCCGGATCGCGGCCCTCGGCAAGGAAGCGAAGATGGCGATCGACGGCAGGGCCGCTGAGATCCTGACCGAGCTGATCGCGGGCGGCCTGGAATCCGAGGACGCGAAGGCGTTCCTGGCGACGATCCCGACGGCCGAGCATCTGATGCCGCGGCTGACGCTCCCTGAGCTGGAGGCTGCCGAGCACGACAGCAAGACGAGGGCGCTCCGCCGCGCGGCGGAAGGTGCCTGGTGAGCATTTCGTCTGACCCTATCCATGCCGGCGGCCCTGCCGGATCTACGCCAGCAG
>JBOHCP010000669.1:0-3275 GCA_050698875.1 Streptosporangiaceae bacterium
TCGCCGATCTGACGGCGCTCGCGGACCAGGTAGAGACGAGCCTGGCGGCGGTGACCGAGCTGCACAGACAGGCCGCTGACGCTACCGATCGCGTCCGGGCCGAAGGGAACGTGGCCGTCCAGCTCGCGGCCGTCCGTACCCCCGCGCACGTCGGCGGTCTCGCCCAGCAGATCGCCTCGGCCGACGCGATGGTCGCGGCTGCCCGGCAGCAGCAGGACGACGCCGCCGGGCTGGCCGGCCACGCTGACCACGACCGGGCCGCGCTGCCAGACAAGGCCGCCGTGCAGGAGCACCTGGGCATGCACGCACTCCGCCGGGAACTGGCACGGGATGCCGGGCGGCAGGCGGCCGTGCTGGCCGAGTGCCGCGAGCGGGCGGCCAAGCTGGCCGCTGAGCTTGAGGCCGCTGACCTGGACACGGCGACCGGCCAGCGGGCGGACGAGGCGGCGCAGCGGGCGCACGCGGCGGCCGGCCTGGCCCAGACGCTGCACGCCGGGGACGACTGCCCGGTCTGCCGCCAGCGGGTGCAGACTCTGCCAGCACGCGAGCCGCCAGCTGACCTCGCCGCTGCCCGCAGGATGCTCGACCGCGCGGTGGCGGCGCAGCGCCTCGCCCGGACGGCGCACGCCGAGGCCGACAAGGCGGCCACTGCGGCCGAGTCCGAGCTAACCGGGACGCAGCGCCGGCTGGACAACGCGGCCCTGGTCATGGCGGACGTGCCGGACGAGGCCGAGCTGACCCGGCAGCTCGATGCCATCGTCGCGGCCGACGCGGCGGCGTCGGCCGCGCGCACACAGGCGACCGCACGGCAGACCGAGCTCGCGGCGGCCGAGCGGGCCCGCGAGTCGCTGGCGGCAAGCGAGCAGCGGGCCTGGTCGGCGCTGCGCGCGGCGCGGGACACGCTCGTCGCGCTCGGCGCTCCGGCACTGGAGACCCCGGATCTCGCGGCGGCCTGGGCAGCCCTGACGAGCTGGGCGGCCGACGATGCCGACCGCCGCAGGCGCGCGCTGCCTGACCTGCAGGCCGCGGCGACCGGGCTGCGCCAGCAGGTCGCGGACGACGTCGGCGCGCTCACGCGCCTGCTGGCCGACCACGATGTCACCGCCGACCCGCTCCCGCGCGCGCCGGCCGCGGTCGCGGAGCAGCGCGCCCGCGCGGCCGCCGCGCTGCAGACGATTCGCCAGGACCGCGAGCGGGCGGCCAGGCTGGACCGGCAGATCGCCGCGCACAAACAGGACGCGGATGTGGCAAGCATGCTCGGCAACCTGCTGCGGGCTAACAAGTTCGAGACGTGGCTGTGCAGCGAAGCATTGAGCACGCTCGTCAGGGAGGCATCGGCCACGCTGCTCGAGTTGTCCGGCGGGCAGTATGAGCTGGACCGGGACGAGCGCAACGACCTGGTCGTCATCGACTACGCCGACGCCGGCACCCGGCGGCCGGTGCACACGCTGTCGGGCGGCGAGACCTTTCAGGCGTCCCTGGCGCTGGCGCTGGCCCTCTCCCACCAGGTCATCGGGCTGTCGGCGGGCATGCGCGAGCTGAACTCCATGTTCCTGGACGAGGGGTTCGGCACGCTCGACAACGACACGCTGGACTCGGTTGCGAGCACGCTGGAGCGGCTCGCGGCAGACTCAGACCGCATGGTAGGCGTCATCACGCACGTCGCAGAGCTGGCCGAGCGGGTGCCGGTGCGGTTCGTCGTCAGCCGGACCGGTACCACGTCGACGATCGTCAGGGAGCGCTTGTGAGGCCGGCCGAGGCCGCCGCCGCGCGGCCGGGGTCATTCTCGGTCGATCCGTGGGATCCGAGCTACGGGATGGCGTTCGGCGAGGAGCTGACCGGCGACCCGGCGCACCACGAGTCGACCGCGGAGCTGAACCTCGATCTGGAGGTGCCCGCCGACAGATGGCAGCCGCTGACCGCGAATCCCGGCGACCCCGTTCCCGCCATGGTTGTGTTTCTCGACGGGGTGCGCCGGATCGACGCGCGCGTGTGGGTGCACGGTGAGGACCCGCAGCCCGCGCCCGGCATCGCAGCGTCCTACGCCGCGGGCCTGGTCTGTCTCAACGGCACCGCGCGGATCGCGGACGTGGCCGTGGAGCGCGGGCTGTTCACCCCGGCAGCCGGCACCGTCGACATCGACAGCAGGCACGCGCGCTACGTCGCCAGGAAGGCGGCGGGGCCGGGGCCCGACCAGCTGTCGCTGGCGCTGCAGCAGCACCTGAGCGAGGCCGAGGTACGGCTCGCGCTGCTGTTCCGGGCTAGCCAGCCGGATGCCGACGACCTGCTGTTCGTCGACGGACCACTGCGCGGCCGGACGCATCTGGACCGCACGGTCGGGTACGTGAAGACGCACCACACCACCTACCTGCCGCCGGAGCAGGCCGCGGTCGTCGGCGCGCTCCGGCCCGGCCAGCGCACGCCCGCGTTCACCATGGGGACGTCCTGGCGCCGGAACTCCTGGTACCTCCGGCTGCCCGGCGCGGGCGACGCCCCGTGGGCAGGAGTGGTGCGCCTGGAGTGCTCGGCCGACCTGCCGCTGCCGGAGGTCCGGCGGCTCGGCGACCTGAGCGCGCGGCTGCTGCCGCCGCTCGCCAGTTCCCGGCACAAGGACCCGCGCGCGCCGCAGAACCTGGTCCCGATCGGCGGCCTGGAGCGCGAGCTGCGTCGCCGTCTCGGCGACCAGCAGCTGCTCTACCGCTCGCTCTCGGCCGCTGCGTCGGCCTAGCCCGCCGGAGATAGGGGATGCCGCGCATGTCGCGCCCGTGCCGCAATTCCACGCCGTGGACAGAACGGACGTCACCGCGGACCTCGGCCGACGGCTGATCGCCGAGCAGCTCCCGCAGTGGTCAAACCTGCCGGTCCGGTCGGTGTCCGCGCCATGCGGGTGAGCGCCAGCGGCTGGAGTACCACCGATGACGATGTTGACCGCAGTTTCGCGGCGGTGCGGCGCGCCGTCGGCGCGCGCTAGGGCTCGGTCACCGGTTCGTCACCGCGACTGACGCCAGGTCCGTTGTCGGGAGCGCGGTCAGTCGCGCCCGGAGCCGGAGCCTGATCCGGACCGGCGGTCGCCGGAGCCGCTGACAGGGCCGGCCCGAACTGCTGCGTGGCCGGCCGTATGCGGCGCGGCAGCGGCGTGGGCGCGCCAGGGTCGCGGCGATCACCGGCCGGGAAGACAGGCGGGACGCCGGCCGGAACAGCAGGCGGGACGCCGGCCGGAACAGCAGGCGGGACGCCGGCCGGAACAGCAGGCGGGACGCCGGCCGGAACAGCAG
>JBOHCP010000670.1:0-3274 GCA_050698875.1 Streptosporangiaceae bacterium
CCAGGAAGAAGCCCAGCCCGACGAGGACGCCCGAGGCCGCGATCGCGATGTTCACCGCGCCACCCGCGGGTGGCGCGGGCTCGGGGTGCTGGTCCCGGTTGTGGGCCGAGCCGGGCTGCTGGCGAGGAACCGGGCGGGTGCGTCGATGTTGCCGAGACGCGCCAGCCACGACAGGCCGGCGATGTACAGCACCGCGATCACGGCGAGCGCGAGCTGGCCGAACGGCGTGCCGAACGGCGCCGAACACGACCGGTTCAGCACGCAGAAGACCGTGAACGCGATGACGATCCCGACGATCCACTTGAGCGTCGTGCGGTGCTCGGCGCGCTCGGCGTCGATGTCCCGGCGGCTGGCGACATCCCTGGCGAGCTGCTCGGCTAGCGTGCGGAGCACCTTGCCGACCGCGCCGCCGCGGCGGCCCGTTGCGATGATGAGCGCCGCCACGATCCGGTCGCCAGCCGGGTCGCTTATCTCGTCGGCGAACGCGCGCAGGGCGGCGTCCGAGCCGGCGCGCGCGGCCAGGCCGCGCGCGAGTGCGGTGACGGGCGTCGCGATGACCTCTGGCGCGGATCGGGCGCTCGCCTCCAGCGCGTCCTCGAGGCCGCGGCTGGCGCTGAGCAGGTCAGACAGCCGCCGTGCCCACTGCTCGAGCCCTTCCAGCACGGCGGTACGACGCCGGGCAGCGCGGGATGAGCTGAGCCGCGGCAGCAGGATCACGGCGGCCGCCGCCGCCAGCCCCAGCACCGGCCAGCCGCTGACCAGTAGCGCGACCAAGCCGACGACGATGGCGATGAGGACGCGGCGCCGGGTGCCCCGCGACAGGCGCAGCAGCGCTGGCCGCGGCGGTATCCCCGGCCGCGGCCGGTACCAGAAGACTTCGTACAGAGCGAGCACTAGCCCGCCCGCAGCCAGCGCGCCACCCAGCGCGACGATGACGGTCACCGCCAGGCTCCCGCGACGGCGCTGTTCTGCTCGAGCAACGCCGGGCTCAGCCCGCCGCGCTGCAGCATGGCCGCGAGCCCCGGCGACGGCGTGTGCGCGGCGACGGCGCGGCCGGTGGCTGGGTGCGGCAGGAACAGCCGGTTGACCGCGGGGCGCTCGGTGTCGCCAGGCGGCAGCACCTCCAGCACCTCGGACACGTAGCGCACCGTGCGCCGGCCGTCGTAGCCGCGGCGTACGTGCACGATCAGGTCGACCGCCATGCCGACGAGAATGTGGATCGCCCGCTCGGCGAGAGCCAGGCCGCCGCGCAGCCCGAGGATGAGGATCCGGTCGAACGCCTCCGTCGGAGAATTCGAGTGCAGCGTGCACATCGAGCCCTCCTGGCCGGAGTTCATGGCCTCGAGCATGGGCATGATCTCCGTGCGCCTGACCTCGCCGACCAGGATCCGCCGCGGGTTGTGCCGCAGGGCATGCGCGATCATGTCGTGCAGCGTGATGCTCCCGGCGCCCTCGGAGTTGGCCTCCCGCGCCTCGAACGCGATGACATCCGGGTGCTGCGGCCTCGTGTGCAGGAAGAGCTCGTACTCGGTCTCGAGCGTCGCGATCCGCTCCTCTGGCGGGATCTCGCTGGCCAGCGCCCGCAGCAGGGTGGTCTTGCCGGCGTTGACCCCGCCGGTCACGATGATGTTGCAGCGACCCTTGACGGCGGCGGCCAGGAACGCGGCGAGCGCGGGGCCGATCGTGCCGAGCTCGATGAGCCGCGCAAGCGTGACGTCGACCTGGCCGTGGCGTCGCACCGAGACGCACGGCCGCGGGGTGACCGCCATGGTGGCCGTCAGCCGCGCTCCAGTCGTCATCGCGACGTTGACCAGCGGCGAGGCGGCAGAGAAGTCCCGCGCGGTCTGGCCGCCCCGGTTGGCCCACGTGCGGATCATCGTCACCAGCGCGTCGTCGGTCGGTGCTATCGGTGCGACGGCCACCCGCTCGCCGGTGGCGTAGGTGACCCAGACCTGGTCGCAGCCGTTGATGTCGACGTTCTCCACGTGCGGATCGCGGAGATAGGGCGTCAGCGGGCCCATGTCGTACCGCATGTCGTAGACCGCCTGCGCCACGGCCTCGGCATCCCTTCGATCGGTAACCTGACCAGACTGCCGGGCCCGGTCCTCGGCCCAGCTTCGGCAGGCCGCCCGGATCACCGGCATGGCATCTTCGGCGTGGCCGTCGTCGGGCAGCCGCCCCGCGGCCCGCTGCAGGACGTCAGGGACGATCGTCATCAGCTCCGTTGTGGTCAGCGTCTGGGCGTGCTCCGCGACCGCAGTCGCGAGCGTGATGTCCGGCGTCTCCCGCCCGGGCCGCGCGACCTGGCCGTCTGGCCAGCCAACCGGCACTGGCGGCCACGGCACGCTGCTCATGCCCGCCCCGGCACGGCGGCTAGCTCGGTCCCGCTGGCCGGCACGTCCGGCGCAGCCTGATAGGTCCTCGTCAGCGCCCGCGCAGTCGCAGCCGCCGCCCGCAGCAACGGGCTGGCTTCGATGCCGCGCCGAGCGGCCGCCCCGTCGGAGAGGACCAGCGCCGCCTTGCGGTCGTCCGGCAGGGTGCCGAGCAAGGGCACCCCGAGGGCGCGCGAGAGTTCCTTGGGTGCCGCTGGTCCCGGCCCCGTGACCAGCAGGCTCACCTGACCGGCCAGAGTGCCCTTGAGCTGCGTGATCATATCGACCCGGGGCCGCGCCGCTGCCGCCTGGCGGAGCGTGGGCCGCAGCACGAGCACGATATGCCCGGCAACTCGCAGTATGTGCTCCTGGCCCGGACCGCCATCGAGGCGGCCGCAGTCCGCGAGCACGTCGACCGGCTGAGCAGCGAGGGCACCGGCCAGCAGGTGCCACGTCATGTTGAGCGTGGCAGCATGCCGGGGATCCGCCAGGCCCGGCAGAATGCTGCGCGTGCCATCCTTGTCCAGCGCGACAAGCTGGTCGGCGACTGCCGCCGCAGCTGCCTCGATCGTGGTCGCCTCGTACGCGACGTTCAGCAGGCCACGGTTGCCTGGCACGTGCCCGGCAAAGAGCCCGGCGAGCACGTCGCCGCCGGACGGGTCGGTCTCTGCGACCAGCATCGGACCCGGCCAGGTCAGGGCGAGCGCGAGCGCGGCGGTCGTGACACCCGGCGACCCTCCGGCCGACAGCAGGGCGCAGACCGTCATTGTGCCGCCTGCTTCGTGACGATGAGGCCAATCTGCCCGGTCGAATCCTGCTGCACGACGGCCGCGCCCGCGCCCGCGGGTACCAGCACGTCCACGACGACATCGCCGTCCTGGTTGGGCGTGGCGTCGACGGCC
>JBOHCP010000671.1:0-3273 GCA_050698875.1 Streptosporangiaceae bacterium
GATCGTGGCGGTCCAGCGCCAGGCAGCTGGATCCTCGCTGGTCACCGCCGGGTCTCGCCACAGCTCATACAGGCCGGCGAAGGCCAGCGACCGTCCGTCCCGGGGGCTGATGTAGACCGGCTGCTTGGGTGCGTCCCGCCGGGCCTGCCATTCGTAGTAGCCGTCGGCGGGCAGCAGGCAGCGGCGCTTGGCGAACGCACGACGGAAGGCCGGCTTAGCTGCGACGGTCTCGACCCGCGCATTGATCATCCGGCTGCCGATCCTCGGGTCCTTGGCCCAGAACGGCACCAGGCCCCAGCGCATCACCCGGAGCTCACGCAGCACCGGCTCGCGGCCGGCGCCTTCCGCGTCGGCCGGCGCAAGATCAGCCGGCCCGCCGTCGGCCGGCGCCGGGCGCTCGAGCACCGCGTAGACCGGCTTGGTGGGCGCGACGTTGAAATCCGGCTGGAGCGGCTCGGTCACGGCGTCGCGCTGCACGCCGAACTCCTCGAGGAGCTCAATGCGCTTGCGCGCTGACGCGTACCGACCGCACATCTCTCACCTGACAGCAACAGAGCAGGACCTGCGAACCGAGAATGTGGCGGTTCATAGCCAAGATTCGGCTATGCCAAACCTTGCCGAGAAGTCCTGAATCATTCCACGCATCGCGGTCGCGGTGTCTGATTGTCGCTCCGCATGCCCGGTCGCGTCCAGATGTGCTCGGGGCCAGTAACCTTCGAGGCATGCGGGTGCCAGCAGAGGTCGTGGCGGACTGGCTGACGCCGGTCGCGGCCGGGGCCGTGGACTGTGCCGTCCGGCTGCCTGGCTCAAAGTCCATGACCAACCGAGCTCTCGTGCTGGCCGCGCTCGCGGACGCGCCTGCCACGATCGTCGGCCCGCTGCAGGCGCGCGACACCGAGCTCATGGCGGCCGCGATCGCCGCCCTCGGAGCCGACGTGGCGACGTCAGGCCCGGATGGCGGCGCCGGACCGGCGGCAGCCCAGCCGATCTGGTCGGTGACGCCGGGCTGGCGGTCCGGCCGGGTGCGTGTCGACGTCGGCAATGCCGGGACGGTGCTCAGGTTCGTACCGCCGGCCGCGGCGCTCGCGTCTGCCGACGTCGAATTCGACGGCGTTCCGCGAGTCAGGCAGCGCCCGGTAGCCGAGCTACTGGCCGGACTCCGGCAGGCCGGCGTCGAGATCAGCGACGGCGGGCGGGGCGCGGTGCCGTTCCTGGTGCACGGCCGTGGTCGCGTCCGCGGCGGCGCCGTGACGCTGGACGCCTCGTCCTCATCCCAGCTGGTTTCCGGGCTCATGCTCGCTGCGCCGCGGTACGAGCAGGGCCTGCAGATCCGCCACCAGGGTGGGCGCGTCCCGTCAGCGCAGCACATCGCCATGACCGCGGCCATGCTGACCGCGGCCGGCGCCGACGTCGAGACCACCAGCCCGGCCGATGGCGTACCCGACCGCTGGCGGATATTGCCCGGACGACTGGCCCCGGGCACGGTCACGATCGAGCCGGACGTATCGAATGCGGCCCCGTTCCTGGCCGCAGCGCTGGTAACCGGCGGACGGCTCCTGCTTCCCGGCTGGCCGACGGTCAGTCTCCAGCCGGTCAGGCAGATCCTCGACGTGCTCGGCCAGCTGGGCGCTTCGTGCTGGCAGGACGCGGACGGCCTGCACATCTCGGGCACCGGCCGGATCAGCGGGATCACCGCCGACCTGCGGGACGTCAACGAGCTCGCCCCGGTCCTCGCGGCCGTGGCCGCGCTGGCTGATTCGCCATCCGAGCTCACCGGGATCGGGCACATGCGGCTGCACGAGAGCGACCGGCTGGCCACGCTCGCCGCGGAGATCGGCGCCCTCGGCGGCGACGTCACCGAGCTGCCGGACGGGCTCTCGGTCCGGCCGCGGCCGCTGCGCGCCGGAGCCAGGCCGTTCGACAGCCACGACGACCACCGGCTGGTGATGGCCGGGGCAGTGCTCGGGCTCGTCGTGCCCGGGCTGCGCATCCGCAACGCCGGAACCGTCGGAAAGACGTTCCCTGAGTTCCGCAGCCGGTGGCTGCAGATGCTGGGACAGGCGCCCTGAGCCGGGTCGCCAGCCATGCACGGCTGGACGAGGACGATGTGCGGGTCAGGCCGGGCAAAGGTTCACGACCGCGCACCAGGCGACGCCCCGCGCACGAGGACGCCGTCGACGCGTTCGTGACTGGCGTCGACCGCGGACGCTACCGCTGCTGGCTCGGCGTTCGCACGGTGACCGCGATGAAGGCCAGGGAGCTTGGCAGGCGCGGGATCGTCGTCGGCGACCGGGTACGGCTGGCCGGGGACGTGTCCGGCCTGCCCGGCAGCCTGGCCAGGGTGGTGCGGGTGCAGCCGCGCACCTCGGTGCTGCGGCGCTCGGGCGAGGACGACGACCCGGCCGAGCGGATCATCGTCGCCAACGCCGATCAGCTCGTGATCGTCACCGCGCTGGCCACCCCGCCGCCGCGGCCGCGCCTCATCGACAGGTTCCTGGTGGCCGCGTTCGATGCAGGCCTCGAGCCGCTGCTGTGTCTGACCAAGGCCGACCTGGCCTCGCCCGAGGAGCTACTCGCCGCCTATGAGCCGCTCGGCGTCCGCGCGCTCGTGCTCAGCCGACCGTTCAACGGCCAGCTCGACCGGCTTCGCGCGCTGCTAGCCGGGCGGATCAGCGTCCTCGTCGGCCACTCCGGAGTAGGCAAGTCGACGCTCGTGAACGCCCTGCTGCCAGCCGCCGCCCGGGCGGTCGGAGAGGTCAGCCTGGTCACCGGGCGCGGTCGTCACACCTCCTCGTCAGTGGTAGCCCTGCAACTGCCGCCGTGGCGAGTCCGGGCCGTCGACGATGACCGGCGAGCGGGTGCCGAGTTCCCGCCTGTTCCTGACAACGCCGTGCCTGACCACAGTGGCGGCGGCTGGATTATCGACACGCCGGGCCTGCGCAGCTTCGGACTTGGCTACGTCGCCGCCGACCGGGTTGTCTCGGCCTTTCCCGAGTTCGCCGAGGCAATCGCGCAGTGCCAGCCGGGGTGCAGTCACCTGTCAGCGGGCTGCGCGCTGGACGCATGGACAGTCGAGCATGGCGGCCCCACCGCAGCGGCTCGACTCGACTCACTGCGGCGGCTGCTGCGCAGCCGCGAGGGCCCGGATCGGGCCGAGTCAGACGAGCCCGACCGAGCCGGGCCGGCCGGCTAGATGATCAATTCCAAGGGTCAGTGGTCATAGGCGAGGAGCGAGCGTTTGACGGGCTGGCCGGTTCGGTCGTTGTGCCAGAT
>JBOHCP010000672.1:0-3271 GCA_050698875.1 Streptosporangiaceae bacterium
GTGGTGATCAGCCCGGACCTGCTCGCACCGGTGCTGGCCAGACTCGGCGGTGCAACAGGTGCCGGCGGCACATCGTGACGGCTAGCCAGGCCGCGACGCTGCACGCCACGCGACGCTTCCGCCGAGAGTGGTGCTCGTCCACCGGCGGACCGAGCTGACCGAACACCTGGATCGACACAGCACCCGCGGGCAGGCCGCTTCTTCCTGCAGGCGCGTGGCCGACAGCTGGCAGACGTCGAGGCACGGCATCACCAGGTCATGTCGGCAGTGGCCGCGGTAATGGCGGCAGTTCCGGACGATTGGCGGCGTGGCCGGGTCGAGCGCGCGGAGCTGCCCAGGTTCAGCTTCGACCCAGGCGACGTGGTCGTGGTGGTCGGCCAGGATGGGCTCGTCGCCAACGTGGCTCAGTACCTCGACGGCCAGCCTGTCATCGGCATCAATCCCGAGCCCGACCGCAATCCCGGCGTGCTCGTGCGCCATTCACCGGCCGACGCCGGCGCGCTGCTCGCGACCGCGGCGAGCTCGGCCGGCCCGGACGCCGACGCACTGTATATGGTGCAGGCCGACGCAGACGACGCGCAGCGGCTGCTGGCCCTCAACGAGATCTTCATCGGGCACGCGAGCCACCAGATGGCGCGCTACAGCCTGCTTCCGCCGGGCGGAACAGCAGAGCTGCAGGCGTCATCTGGCGTCATTGTCGGAACTGGCACGGGCGCCACCGGCTGGTGCCGCTCGGCCTGGCTGGAGCGGCACAGCACCATCGCGCTGCCCGCGCCGACCGAACCGCGACTTACCTGGTTCGTACGGGAGGCGTGGCCGTCACCCATGACCGGCACCAAGCGCACCGAGGGCCAGCTGGCGGCCGGCCCAGTCGCTCACCCTCAGCGTGATGTCGGACCGGCTCGTGCTGTTCGGTGACGGCATGGAGTCCGACGCTGTCGGGCTAACTTCCGGCCAGACCGTCGCGATCAGCCTGGCTGGCCGAACGCTGAGCCTGGTCCGCTGACGGCGCGGTGCGGTCAGCCCATGGCCGAACCGAGCACGACGTCACCGGATCCTCGGGCGCTGTCCCCGGCCACGACGCGGCGCCTTCTACGCGCCGGTGTGCGACCGGGCGCCGCGCCAGCCCATCTCTGCTTCCACGGCACCACCGACCCGCTCGTCCCCATCGACGGCGAAAATTTGTGTCCGGCATCACGATCGCCCCGGCGCCAGGCCATGGCGGACTGGGTCGCGCACAACGGTTGCTCAGTGGCCCGCATCAGTCGGCCATAGCGTCCCACGTGACGCTCGTCACATGGTCAGGCTGCGGCAGGTGCCGACGTCGACTACTCCATCGTCGCGGGCGGCGGTCACTCTTGGCCGGGCGCGCCCCCGGCCAGCCCAGCGGAGTCGCTGAGCGCCGGAATGTGACAGGTGTCATGCCCAGGTCGTGACGAGGTGTGCACTTACTTGTCCGGGGCTACCGGCAGACTAAAGGCATGACCCAAACTGCAACGTACGGTACCGGCAGGTCCGCCGACGGCATGGGACCACTGGCCGTCGAGCTGACCGGCCTGCACAAGAGCTTCGGCCACGTGCACGCCGTCGACGGCGTCGATCTCGACCTCAGCTCGGGCGAGATCGTGGCCATCCTTGGTCCCAACGGAGCCGGCAAGACCTCAACGATTGACATCATTCTCGGCCTGTCCCGACCAGACGCTGGCCGGGTGACGGTATTCGGGATGGAGCCGCGGCAGGCCATCAGCCGCGGCTTGGTGTCCGCGGTCATGCAGACCGGTGGCCTGCTCAAGGACCTGACGGTCGCCGAGACGGTCGAGTACACGGCCAGCCTGTTCGCCGACAGCCAGAACCCGCGGGACGTGATGCGCACGGCCGGCATCGCTGACATCGCCGACCGGCGGGTTGGCAAGGCTTCGGGCGGAGAGCAGCAGCGGCTGCGGTTCGCGCTGGCCCTGCTGCCGAATCCTGACCTGCTCGTCCTCGACGAGCCGACGACCGGCATGGACGTCGAGGGCCGGCGCGGCTTCTGGGCGGCGATCCGCAAGGACGCCGAAAAGGGCCGGACCGTGCTGTTCGCGACCCACTACCTCGAGGAAGCCGACGCGTACGCAGACCGGGTCATCCTGCTGCGGCACGGCAAGGTGGTGGCCGACGGCACGTCGGCGCAGATCAAGGCGAAGGCGGCGGGCCGGACTGTGCGGGCCACGCTGCCGGGCGCCAGCGAGGCCGCGCTGGCGAATGTTCCCGGCGCGGAGACGGTGGAGGTGCGCGGCGAGACCGTGCTGGTGCACTCCACCGACAGCGACGCCACCGCTCGCTACCTGCTGACGCAGACCGAGGCCAGGGACCTCGAGATCATCGCACGCGGTATCGAAGACGCATTCATCGCGCTGACCGGCGACGACGCCGAGCCTGCCACCGCAACCCCAGGAGCAACCCGATGAGCACCCCGACCATCGCTGCCGACGTCGCAAGCCGCCGCGCGCCCGGCCTCGGCGGCTTCAACCTCACCGTGCTCAAGCTCGAGGTCCGACGGCTGACGCGCAACCGCCGCACCATCATCATCGCGATCGTCGCTCCCGTGCTGCTCTTCCTTCTTTTCGGCCTGAACCGGAGCTACGACACCGTCAGAGCAGGGCACGGCAACCTGTCTGCGTTCGTCATGGTCAGCGTGGCGCTCTACGGTGCGGTGCTCGCAACCACGTTCGGCGGCGCCCTGGTGTCGATGGAGCGCGCCCAGGGCTGGAGCAGGCAACTGCGGCTGACGCCCCTCACGCCGATCGCGTATATCGCGATCAAGGTGGCCACCGCGCTGGTGCTTGGCGCGACATCGGTAGCGGCGGTGTACATCATCGGCGCGATCACGAACAAGGCGTCGATGTCGGTGGGCCTGTGGATCGCCACCGGGTTCTCGGTGTGGATCGGCTCGCTGTTGTTCGCGGCGTTCGGGCTGTTCATCGGCTACGTGCTGCCGGCCGAGAACGTCATGCAGCTCATCGGGCTGATCATCGGTCTGCTGTCCTTCGCTGGCGGGCTCTTCATCCCGATCAGCCAGTTCGCGCAGTCGGTCCAGGACGTGCTCAAGTGGACACCGCTCTTCGGGCTGAACCAGCTCGTGCACACTCCCCTGCTCGGCCACGGCGTGGACTGGACCTGGGTTGTCAACGTCCTGGCCTGGCTGATCATCTTCACCTGGGGTGCGGTCTGGCGGTTCCGCAAGGACACCGCCCGGGTCTGAGCACGCATCGGCCGCGCGCCTGCCCAACGG
>JBOHCP010000673.1:0-3268 GCA_050698875.1 Streptosporangiaceae bacterium
GCGGTCAGGCGCCCCGGTGCCCGCCATGCTGTGGCTGCCGGCCGACGGCACCGGCCCGTGGCCGGCCGTGCTGGTCGGGCACGGCGCTGGCGGCCATAAGGAAGCACCGATCGTGGTGCGCGCCGCCCGCGAGCTGACCGCGCTTGGCTGCGCCGTCGTGTCGATCGACCTGCCGTTCCACGGTGACCGGACCCCGCCGGGCGAGGTCGGGTTGTCGCCCGCCGAGCGGCGAAGCCGGCTCGGGCTGGACGGCTGGCGGGACCGCAACGCCCGCGCGACCACCGAGGCCGTCGCCGACTGGCGCGCCGCCCTCGACGCGGCGGAGGCCCGTCCCGAGGTGACCGACGGGCCCGCGGGGTACTTCGGCCTCTCCCTCGGCACCCGGTCCGGCCTGCCGCTGACGGCGGCGGAGGACCGGATCGCCGCCGCCGCGCTCGGGCTGTTCGGCTACTCGGCCGAGACCGGCCCGGCCGGGGTGCCCGAGGCCGCGCGCGGTGTCACCGTTCCCGTGCTGTTCCTGCTGCAGTGGGACGACGAGCTCTACCCGCGCGAGGGCGGGCTCACGCTGTTCGGCCTGCTGGCGTCGCGGCGCAAGACGCTGCACGCCAGCCCAGGCAGGCACCTGGACATCCCGGCCGCGCAGATCACCGCCGCGCTGGAGTTTGTCGCCCGGCAACTCCACGCCGGTGACAACGACGAACGGGCACTTCCCGCGGTGCCAGCCTGACGGCTGGCGCCGCGCCAGCCTGACGGCTTGTTGGCTACTCGCCGGCGGCCCAGGCTGCCTGGCCGTCTACCTCCTGCCGCAGCCTGGCCAGCTGCTCGGCCACCCGCGCGGGCGCGGTGCCGCCCCGGCCAGCCCGAGCCGCGATCGCGCCGGGCACCGTGAGCACGTCGCGCACGTCCGGCGTCAGCAGCGCCGACACCTTCGCCAGGTCCTCGTCGCTGACATCGGACAGCTCGCAGTCGTGCACCTGGCACCACACCACCAGATGGCCGACGACCTCGTGCGCCTCCCGGAACGGAACGCCGCGGCGGACCAGCAGCTCGGCCACGTCGGTGGCCAGGGCGTGCCCGGCGGCCGCCGTGGCGCTGAGCCGCTCGACATTGAAGCGCAGCGTCGCCACCAGTCCCGCCATCGCGGGCAGCACCGTGAGCAGCGTGTCTACCCCGTCGAAGACGGGCTCCTTGTCTTCCTGCAGATCCCGGTCGTAGGCGAGCGGCAGCCCCTTGAGCGTGGCGAGCAGGCCGGTGAGGTTGCCGATGAGCCGCCCCGCCTTGCCGCGGGCCAGCTCGGCGACGTCCGGGTTCTTCTTCTGCGGCATGATCGACGACCCGGTCGCGTAGGCGTCGTCGACCTCGGCCCAGCCGAACTCGTGCGTCGACCACAGCACGACCTCCTCGCCGAGCCGCGACAGGTGCACGCCGAGCAGCGCCGCGGCGAAGCAGAATTCCGCGGCAAAGTCCCGGTCGCTGACCGCGTCCACCGAGTTGTCGGCCGCAGCGGCGAAGCCCAGCTCGGCCGCGACGGCCTCGGGGTCGAGCGGCAGCGACGACCCGGCAAGCGCCCCCATCCCGAGCGGGCTGACCGCTGCCCGGATGTCCCAGTCCCTGAACCGGCTGGCGTCCCTGGCGAACGCCTGCACGTGTGCGAGCAGCTGGTGGGCGAGCAGGATCGGCTGTGCGTGCTGCAGGTGCGTCATACCGGGGGCCGGCGTGCCTGAGTGCCGGTCGGCCTGGCCGATCAGCGCCAGCTCAAGCTCGGTCAGCCGCGCCGTGATGATCCTGACGTGGTCGCGCAGATACAGCCGCAGGTCGGTGGCGACCTGATCGTTGCGGCTACGGCCGGCCCGCAGCTTGCCGCCGAGCTGCCCGACGCGTTCCAGCAGGCCGCGCTCGAGCGCGGTGTGCACGTCCTCGTCGGCGGCCGTCGGCCGGAACGTCCCGGCCTCGCACGCCCGGCCGAGATCGTCGAGCGCGGCGAGCATCCGCGTCAGCTCGGTGCCGCTGAGCAGCCCGGCCTTGTGCAGCACGCGGGCGTGCGCCCGCGAGGCAAGCAGGTCATACGGCGCGAGGCGCCAGTCGAACTGCACGCTCACCGACAACCTTGCGAGGGCCTCGGCGGGCCCGGACTCGAACCGGCCGCCCCACAGCCGGACGGGCTGCCCGGCCCCCCGCTCGTCAGCCGGCATGACGCGCTCCCTGATCCACTCGCACTGTTGCGACAATAGCCGCTGTACCCACGCAAGCCCGCCAGAGTGGAGGTCCGGACGTGCCCGGTCAAGAGAGCCGTGCCGATCCCGACGGCGTTCCCATCGTCGCGGTGGCGAGTGGCAAGGGCGGGGTCGGCAAGACCACGGTCGCGGTGAACCTCGCGCTCGCGCTCGCCGCGGCCGGCCGGCGCATCGGTCTGGTGGACGCCGACCTGTACGGGCCGGACGTGCCGAGAATGCTCGGCCTGCGGCGCCGCCAGGAGGCGCGTGAGCTGACCCTGTTCAGCGCCCGGGGCAGCCCGCAGGCACGACTGGAGGCCATCGAGCGGCATGGACTCCAGGTGGCGTCGGCGGCGTTCCTCATCGGTGACAGCCAGGGCCTCGCCCTGGAGGTAGGCCTCGCCCAGCTGCTGGTGCGCCGGCTCATCACCGATACCGAGTGGCAGCGTCCTGACTGCCTCGTGGTGGACTTGCCGCCCGGCACCGCCGACGTCCAGCAGTTCGTGTTCGCGCTGCGTCGCCGGCCCGTGCACGTGCTCGTCGTGGTCACGCCGCAGGTGATCGCGCATTCCGACGTCCGCCGGCTGCTCGCCGACCTGCGTCGCCGGGCAGCGGTGACGCTCGGCGGCGTGGAGAATTTCAGCGGCCTGATCTGCGCGCACTGCGGCGAGCTCACGCCCATGTTCCCCGCGGCCCCCGCGGCCGAGAGCATCTGGGGCCTGGTGGACCGGCTGGCCAGCGTGCCGTTCAGCCCGGCGGCCGCCGCCGACGCCGATCAGGGCCGGCCGGTCATGCTCACCAGGGCCGTGCCAGCGCAGGTCGCCGCGTTCGAGCTGCTCGCGGCCGAGGTGACAGCCCGCATGCGCGATAATTCGACCGGCTAGGACGCCGCTGAACAAGCGAGTGACGCGGGCGGCGTCTCCGCGGGCGGTCTGGCCTGCTGCGAGGCAGGTTCGGTTATCGGTGCCGCTGCTGGCGCGGCAGCGGCCGCGGATGGCCGGCTGAGCGCTGCTGCGGGGGCTGGCAGGAGAACCGGATCGCCGGCGGGCCGGTCC
>JBOHCP010000674.1:0-3265 GCA_050698875.1 Streptosporangiaceae bacterium
CGGCCGGGCCGGTCAGCGCGCGCCACCGTGACGCCAGCCCGGCCGCGAAGCGCCGCTCCCTGCCGTCGTCTCGGTGACCGGGTCGAAGCACCTGGGTGTGCCCTTCTCGTGCACGGCGGGGCGGGCCACGCCGGCCGGTCCCACAGGCAACCTAAGGCGGCGCCTTGCTGCAGGGAAGAATTCGGCGCTGAATACGCGAAGCCGGCCGGCGTAGCGCGGGCCGCCATCGGCGCTGGCACTGAGCGTTCGCCCGGTATCGGGCATGCTGGTGGCTACGGGCAGCAGCACTCGGGAGATGAGCGGTCAGCCGCTGTGGGTCGCGCCGACCCGGCACCCGGCCGAGTTGCGGGCGGCGCTGCTCGCCCTGCCGCAGTCGGCGGGCATCGTCGCTGATCCGGCCGCGATCATCCGGGCTGCCGTCGCCTGACGGCGTGAGCCGGCCCACCGAAGAGCTACCTGCTGCTGCTCATCCCAGATGACGCCGGTGACCCAGGCTGCGGCGGCGGGGCCTGCTCGACCTGCTCGCTTCGCCGCCAGACCCCTCTCCAGTCCGCGTCGGCGAAGTAGGCCGAGAGGGGGACAGGGCTCACCGCGTTTGCCGCCGCCAGATCACCGTCTGCCAGGGCACGGAAAGCGGGCCCCGTCAGATGCACGATGCGCACGTGCCGCGGCGGACGCCGGTCAGCCGGGTCCGTCGGCTCCGCCGGAATCACCGGGTAAGTCTGCCACCGCCGGGGCCGCGCCGGGCAGCCACAGCCTGTTCTGCGCGGACGCAGGTACCGGCTGCGGCAGCTATCGACCGTCGGCGCTCCGGCGCTTCCAGTAGACTTCCGTGCCGAAGTCCCGTGACAGAAGGCTGCGACGACGTGAGCTGGGTGAGCGCTGTTCCCGATGTGCTTGCGTGCGTCGGTTTGTTCTTCGCGCCTGGCCTGCTCGCTACGTACCTGGGCGGGCTGCGGGGCATTACCGCCTGGGCCACCGCGCCGCTGGTCACCGTCGCAGTGGTGGCGGCGGTCGCGGTGCTCGGCGGGTTGTTCGACTTCCGGTTCGGGGTGTGGCCGGTGGTGGCCGGGACCGGGGTCATGGCGTGCCTGTCGGCGGGGCTGTCGCTGCTGCTGCGAACGCGTGGGGTCGAGCCGCAGCCACGTGATCCGCGCGGGTACTCGCTGGCGGTCGTGGCCGGGGCCGTCGCGGCGGCGGTGATCGGCGGCGTGACCTTCGTCACCGGTGTCAAGGGTCCCGATGTGATCAGCGAGTCCTATGACGCGGTCTTCCACTACAGCGCGGTCCGCTATATCGAGCAGACGGGGAAGGCGTCGCCGCTGACGATCGGGACGGTGGGCCAGCCGGGCGTGAACGGGGCCTTTTACCCTGATGCGTGGCATGCGATGGTTGCGCTGCTTGCCGAGCTGACGGGCGCGGCCGTCCCGGTGGCAGTCACGCTCACCTGCCTGGTGGTCGCGGTGCTGGTGTGGCCGCTCAGCTGCCTGCTGCTGGCCCGTCACCTGTTCGGCGCTGTCGGCGGCCGGGCGGCCGCCGCCGCTGTGATCACCGGCATGCTGGCCAGCCTGTTCGGCGCGTTCCCTTGGATACTGACCGGCGCATGGGGCGTGTTGTGGCCCAACGTCCTGGGCATGGCGCTTGCACCAGCGGGAGTGGCGCTGGGAATGTCCCTCACCCGGACCTCCGACGGTGACACATTCGGCGCGCAGCGGTGGTTCTTCGGGCTCGCGGCTGCCTGGGCGATTGGCATCGCGCATCCGAACTCTGCGCTCAGCGTGGCCGTCATCTGCGTGTTCCCTCTGCTCATGGCCATCGGCCCGTACCTGGCTGGCCAGTACCGTCGCCACCGCCTGGGTACCACGCTGGTCCTGCTGGCCATCGTGGCCGTAACCGTCGTCGGCGCTCTCGTCGCGTCCAAACTGACGCTCGTACGCGGTGTAGATGGGATGATCTGGCCGACCTTCGACACGCCCGCGCATGCTGCCGTGAGTGCCCTGAGTAACTCAACCAACGGCCTCGCGCCAGAGTTGCTGCTGGCTACCTTCTTGATCATCGGCGCGGTCGCCTGCTTTGTCTGGCGGCAGTGGCGCTGGCTCGTCTGCGCCGAACTGGTGATCGTCGCGCTGTACGTCGGGTCGGCTGCCGTCGGCACGCCTCTGGCCCGGGTGTTCACCGGCCTGTGGTATGACGATTCGCACCGCATCGCGGCGACCTTGCCGGTCGTAGCGATCCCGCTCACCACGATCGGCGTGCTAGCCGCCGGGGAGTGGCTGCAGCGCGTGTTGCCCCGCGTAGCGTCCGCGGGTGCCGTTGCCGCGCGCCCGGCCCTTGCTATTCCACTCGCTGTTGGGGCCGTGGTCGCTGCAGCCACGGCCGTGCAGAGCGTTCCCCGCAACGCCTCTATCGTCGGACTGCAGTTCAATGACGACAAGCTCGTCGGCCCAGCGAAGCTTCAGTTCTTCCAGTCGGTCGTGCGCCTGGTTCCCGCTTCTGCCTTGGTCGCGGACAATCCGTTCGAAGGTACTTCGTTTCTGTTCGCTCTCAGCGGGACCCATGTGCTGTTTCCCCAGCTGAACCCAAGCTCCAATAATGCAGAAATGAGCTACCTGGCGAGCAATCTGGTCCAGCTCAGCCGGAACCCACGCGCATGCGATCTAGTGCGACGTTACGGCGTCGGCTATATGGTGATCGCGCCTGACTACTTCTTCCAGGGCTCGGGCAACCCAGGCTTCTACAAGGGTGTTGCCAATCCCGCCCGCAAGTCCGGATTCCGGCTGATGGCCGCCGACGGACCCCTCAGGCTGTACAAGATCACAATCTGCCAGCCCGCAAGCCACCCGGCCGGGCCCGTCGAGGCAGCGAGCAGGGTGTCGGCCACCGGATAGCCCGCGTCGCATCGGCCTTCAGCGCACTGGCGCTGCCAGTAGACTTCCGTGCCGAAGTTCCCCGATAGAAGGCTGCGACGACGTGAGCTGGGTGAGCGCCGTTCCCGACGTGCTTGCCTGCGCCGGCCTGTTCTTCCTGCCTGGTTTGCTGGCCAGCTACCTGGGTGGGCTGCGGGGGATCACCGCCTTGGCCACCGCGCCCCTGGTGACGGTGGCCCTGGTTGCGCTGGTCGCGGTGCTCGGCGGGTTGTTCGACTTCCGGTTCGGGGTGGCCGGTGGTGGCCGGGACCGGGGTCATGGCGTGTCTTTCGGCGGGGCTGTCGCTGCTGCTGCGAGCGCGTGGGGTCGGGCGGCCGCCGCGCGATCCGCTCCGGTAC